>JAUNPM010000118.1 GCA_030536675.1 Clostridia bacterium
CCGGGGCTTTTTGATTAATTGTTTAACTCGTCCCATTTTAACGGGACACTAATGATTTTAACTATAAAAAAGTACAAGACGACTTTCATTTCATTCTAAGTTTTGCGAGAGTGGAAAGGCATAAGCGAAACTTATTTTATTAAGATTGCGAAAGATAATTCAGTAACTATAACTGAAAAAAGCTATGCAATTAGAACTTAATATCCAAAATTATCAACAATAAATCCTGACTTGAATCCCAACTTCAAATCAGGATTTTATTTTATATTATTGTTCCTCTTTAAAATATAATTTATAGTAAGACATTCCTATATCTTTATCAAATCCTTTCTTTAAAAATTGGTTACTATTACTATGAATATGTATATCAAAATTGCTATCTAATTTGATAATACTTTTAAATATTTTAGATTGCTTATTTACCACGCTATTAGAAATTTGAAATTCATTGGCAATGCTGATTTCTCTTTCTTTCTGGAATTCGACCTTAAATTGATTGAAATTCTCAATAATATTTGGTTCCCTTATAACCTTTTGTTCAAAATCAGCCATATTAAAATTCTCACTTTCTTTAAAAAAAGCAATAGATTTATTTAAAATTTCTGCTTGATCTGCTTTAGAAATTTCAAATTGCTGAGGAAGCTCTTTCGTTATATAGCTTTTACATAACGAGAGGACATTTTGTGTGTTGTAATACTCGTCTTTACGCTGTTTTATATGAAGAAAATCATCTATCCAATATTTTGCTTCAATTTTTTTATTTGTATTATCAACAACTGTTACAATATATCCATTTTCTTTTTCCACATTAAAAATCAGGCAACCTTTATCTAATTTATTTACATTAATACCTTTTTCACTTTTAATATCAAAGCTATTATCAGTAACATTAAT
Source organism: Clostridia bacterium (assembly GCA_030536675.1). GTDB lineage: Bacteria > Bacillota > Clostridia > Lachnospirales > CAG-274 > Gallispira. Next base: position 895 of record JAUNPM010000118.1, read on the forward strand.
CTTTAAAAAAGTATCTTTGTTCTCTGATTTGAAAAGTCCAATAGCATCTACAGTTTTTCCTTCGATAGTGCAATTTGTAAAATGTACAACATAAAACTCACCCGATTTTATTTGTGGATGCGTCGATTGCTCGTATAAGTGTTTTGAAATATTCTTTGATTGTTCATACAAATTCTTAGGATCATCAAAGATCTTGCCTGCACAAACAAAAACCTCATTCATATTGACATCTATACTGTGAAAAAAATTAAAGTATTCTTCACTTTTAAAAGAAGACAAGAAGTAATGAAGTAATAACTTACTTATGCTATCACTTAATTGTATAGAATTTTTAGAAAAGTTAATACCCTCATCCCTAAGCTTATTTCCAACCTTATGTAAGGTAATACTTTCTAATGTAATATCTGTCAGCAAAAACATAATTATATTTTATTAAATTTTTTATATCTATTTAGTCTCATTTTTGAAAACTCTTTTTTCAATTCTTGCTCTAAGGCTTGTATGCTGCTAACCCTATCCTTACTTTTTCTTCCAACATTTACTGTTGATTGGAATTGAAAGCTACCATTGGGAATAGGTTTGTTTCTTAATGCACTAGAAAAGTTGAGTTTTACATTATAATACCCATATATTCCTAACCAATTGAATTTATATGAAATATTTATTTCCTCAAGAAGTATAATCGCTTTAAAAGATTCTTCTGTAATTTCTTTTATTCCTTCCAGATTCTTACCATAATTACGTTGGGAGTATTCTTTCCCAACTTTATCTTTATACTCTTCGGGCAACTCTTGTGTTTCATCAAAAGCATATAATACAGACCTTGTTGTTGGCTCTGAAAACGTATCAGTATCCTCAACATTTGTAAAACTAAGTAAAAAATTTGCTCGTTCTCTATTTTTAAAATCAGAGAATAAAACCTCTTTAACATCTTCTTCTATAATGTTATTGCCAATTAATTTTTCTGCAATCTTTTTTGCTACTCTATCAGCTATAATTCTAGCTGGTTTTGAATTATATTCTTTATCCAGAACAAGAGCATTTCCTTCCTTTTTTACTATAACACGAGCCATGCTAATTGAATGACTAACTATTGCTTGCTTCGTTGGATTCTCTTGATCTATATGACTTTCCCATACAAAAATATTAGGATCTGATTTAGATGGTTTAAATTCTATATCTGAAAGAATTGTAGCACCTATACCATCTCCAATATTGCTGAATTGGAACAAATTATTATTCATTATTTCAGGAATAGTATGAGATGTCAATAAAGAATAGGATTTATCTGTTCCTTTAAGAGGCTTGTCTTTAACATTCACAAGTTCTATTAAATCTTCTATTTCAGCGGGGCTAAATAAAAGACTTGTCATTAAATGAATTATTTTCTTCTTATTACTTCCTTTAATAAATATACCTTTTCGAGCAAGAAATACTTTCAAATCTTGAGAATCTACAAATTCAGAATCAAGAAATGGTTTTATTGAATCTCCATAAGGTAAAAACTCCACCAAATGAGGGTTTATTTTAACTATCTTTTTTTGTTCTATTTTCCTATCAAATTCTTGATCAATTAAATCACTATCATCACCAACTAGTGGTATATCTTTTAGCTGAGTAGATTCTAATATACCCAAACTACAGATCTCTACTTTTCTTAACAATTCATCATTTTTGTATGATCTGATTACCTCTGCAACTTCATTCGTGTAAATATCAGAATAGTCAGGAAAATATATCTTGTATTCATTGGCAAATCCGCTTGTTAATCGAATTACCAACCAAATTAATTTACGTAACCTATCTCTACTGTACTTGTCTGCGCAAAATAAAAGAACACTTATCTTATCATGACTTTCTTTTACAATAGGTAAAATGGAGGAGTTTATGTATTGTGGGGGCAAAAAAACATCTCTTTTACCTATTTTCCCTTCTGTAGAAACATCCTCAGTAATAGGATATAAAAATTTTACAACAAGTTTTTCTGAATCTCTATAAGTTCTTGCTGCTATTATAGAGCTAATAAGAAAATTTAAATGCCGATTATCAACAGCATAGTAAATTATATCATCATTTAAAACATTAGTTTTATATAGATTTCTTATTTCTGATATGTAATTACTATTTGATTCTGATTCTTTTAGGGATAAGAAAAATTGTAAGGCATGTGTAGATACTTTGATGTTATGATTATTTTGTTTGCTAAATTTTTCATTTAAAAGATCTACAGCGAAAGCATTTTCTCTAATTACATATTGAGGATTAAATGGGTATTCTGCATTGAAATAGCTATTGATAAATATTTTATCACACTCATTATCTTTTAATCGGCTGTCGTAACTTGCATAAAAATCAACAGTGTAACTTTCATCTTTATTTGTTTTGCTATTGTAAACTGTCACAATCTCATTCTCATTCAAATTATTCCAACCGATAAGTTTTAGAATATTTTTAGTCAAATTGTATTTGTCGCCTAAATCCTTAGTGGGTTCCATTGGTTGCAATAATGGCGTATATAGATTTCGACACAAATACTCTTCAATATGAATAAGATAGTTTAAAAGCATTTTATCGAACTCTTCTCTTAACATTTCTCGCCCAAATATTGAATGTTCAGTAAAATCATAATTAAGGCTTTTAGTTATTATCCTCTTGATACTTAAAGGTAATTGTTTTTTCCCCCTATCTTCAAAAAAAGTATCTATCTCAATTATAATTTGAGCATTAAGAGCGTTTATATCCAAGTCGATATTTTTCACTATTGTTTTTCCTATAGGAGCATCTTTTTTTTCAAATAATTTATTTTCAAGTCGCCCAACAAGAAATAAAATATATTCTGTAGCGTTAGGTGTTTTACTTTCAAGTTCCTCAGACCACTTTTTTGCATGTGCATAGCTAAATGAGTTCTCAGTGGATTTAACTTGAACAACTTTTACTTTTGAATCTTCATATTTCCAGCAAATATCAACTTTTTCAGATTCATCATTAGGTTCAACACTGACACTAATCCACTTATCTTTTTTGTTTAAAGAGTTTAATACAGCTATTAAAGCTTGTATAAGATATCCTCTGACTCCTGCTTGTCCACCCATAATAAAAATGTTTTATTGTTTAGAGTATTCACAAAAGTAGTTAAATAAGTCAGATTTTCAAGCATTTATAAAAAATATTTTGCGGTAACTTAAAATTTCGATAAAAAAGATACTAATTCCAACAAGAAAAGCATTCTTATTAATATTCACGCTATTTGAAAACAAATTAAAGTGGCATAATTATAAAATGTAAATTCAATTTTGAAGAGTGAAAAGAATGATATATCTTTGTTCTCAGTATTCTCCATGAGCAGACTACCGCAAAAGCACGTAGCAAATCAGTGGGATAATTCATGGGATATGCTTGAAACAAAAGATATAAAGTTTTAAATATCAGCGCGGTAACTCTGCAAGGAGAATCCCAGGCGATATTGAAACAAAGAGATATTTGAAAATAGAATCGTTCTTATAGCGATGCAAAACGATAAAACATAATCGTGTGCTAAATCATGTGGATTTCCAAATGTAAGATACTATAAAACGGTGATAATCAGCAAAGAATAGACAATAGTTCTCTTGCTGGTGGCACCACTTGAAAAGATTTTTCAATCTTGAAATCCCTTGAAATTCAGCAAATTCAGGGGATTTTTTTATTCCCTCTATACATAAAAACTTGCAGATTTAGGAAATCCAAGATTTCCCATTCGGTGGTTTTTCAGAGCCCCTTCAAAAAAAACACCATTTGTACAATACTTCACTTATTTTCAATCATTTACAAAGACATCTTTCAGGTGCAAAAGAGTATTTTTGCAGACCTGCTTGAATGTGGTGGAAAAGAGATTGGACGAAAAGAAAAAAAGACCGTTATACCCCGGATACGCAAGTTTCCTTTGAAGCCCCGGCTTCTATCGCCTGCCAACTTCGGTGGTTTTTCCCGAAAATTTCGGTGGCTTTTCAAGAATGTATGCATAAAAGCCACCGAAAAAATATCTCTCGCCCCTTTCCGGTTGACAAAGTAAAATATGTTCAACAACTAAAAGGAAACGAGTATGAAACAAGGAACAATGAACATTCTGTTCTTCATTCTGAAGACGAAACTTCTGAAAAACGGTGAGGCGCCCATCCTCATGCGCATAACCATTGACGGACATTATGAGGAAATCAGAATACAGCGGAGCGTTCCGCCCAAACTGTGGGACTCCGCCAAAGAATGCAGCAAAGGAAAGGACAGGTCTGCCAAGGAGCTGAACACCTACATCGCGGAACTCAGCGCACTGGCCCTGCAAAAGCACAAGGAACTGAAGTTTGAGTTTGCACTGATTACCCCCAGACTGCTCTTGAAAAGAGTATTCGGAAAAGATACGGAAATGCGTACCCTCCTCGGTACAATGGGTGAAGAAATCGAAAAAATGAAAAAGGCCGTAAACATAGACTATGCCCCTGTAACCATCAACCGTTACATCAATGTGATGAACAAGCTGAAAAGTAAGTATTCGATAAACTCCCTCGTAGTGGATAACGTATGTTCATAATGTCG
>JAUNPM010000119.1 GCA_030536675.1 Clostridia bacterium
GATAGTACAAATAATTGCAAGGCTCAATGTGATTATCACGTGAACTTAACGGTACATACTTTTTTAAATAATCCGTAATTTCATCACTTTCCACATCACCTATTACAATAATGTCTGTTTTTGCATTTTCAATAACATAATTATAATGAGAATGTACAGACACATTGTTAATATCCTCAATATATCCGTCACCGTTTATACCGTAAGGCTCTTTTTCACACATATTTTCAATGCACTTTTCAATAGCATATGCTCTTTTGTCGTTTACAAGAGCTTTAATTGTGCTTTCCAAGTCACCTTTAGCCGTATCTGCATTTTTAAGCAGCGGCTTTAAAAGTATGTCCCCCAAAAGCTCCGTCATTTCCTCCACATATAAAGGGAGGCACTTACAGTAAATTTCTATTATATGTTCTTCGCCCTTTTTTAAAATATTACTTGTTATTTCCCCGCTTATTTCTTCAAGCCGCACCTCCACAGCTCTTTTGGTCTTGTACCTTGAACAGCCGTTTAAAAGCACTCTTGAAAGCAATGCATTTGCCGTAACAACAGATCTTTCAAGGGGCATTCTCAATAAAACGCAAATCGTTACCGTCTGAAATTTTTTTGTAGAGAGAATATGTGTATCCACTCCCTTTGCAAGCTCCACAGTATACATATTATCCTCCTTACATATATTTTCTCATATTTTTAAGAGCGCTCTTTTCAAGCCTGCTTACCTGCGCCTGACTTATGCCTATTTCCTCCGAAACCTCCATTTGAGTTTTGCCCTTAAAAAATCTTAAATTAATAATATTTCTTTCTCTTTCATTTAATTTTTTGAGAGCCTCCTTAAGTGATATATTTTCAAGCCAGTTAGCGTCGGTATTTTTATCATCGCTTACCTGATCCATAACATAAAGAGCGTCTGCCCCGTCGTGATAAATAGGCTCAAAAAGAGAAATGGGATCCTGTATTGCTTCAAGAGCAAACACAACCTCCTCCTTAGTCATTGCTATTTCCTTAGCTATCTGTTCTATGGTAGGCTCCTTATTATTTTCATTTGTAAGCTTTTCCTTAGCCTGCAAAGCCTTATATGCAGTATCTCTTGCAGACCTGCTTACTCTTATGGGATTATAATCTCTTAAATATCTCCTTATTTCACCTATTATCATAGGCACCGCATAGGTGGAAAACTTAACTCCCCTTTCCGTATCAAAATTTTTAATAGCCTTTATAAGCCCTATGCAGCCTACCTGAAATATATCGTCAATGCTTTCTCCCCTGTTGTTAAAGCGCTGGACAACACTTAGCACAAGTCTTAAGTTTCCATAGATATATTTTGAAAGGGCCTCTTCATCACCCTGCTTTATTTTTATAAAAAGCTCTTCTTTTTCTTTTTGTGAAAGAACAGGCAGCTTGCTTGTATTCACTCCGCATATTTCAACCTTGGTTATAGCCATAATTATCCCTCCTCATAATTATGTTTGCCTTGCGGAGTAAATTTATTCAAATTATGGTTTTACTTATTTTGGCAAAAAAGTATTTACTATATCTCTATTTTGTTGTAAAATGTAATTAAATATAATATTAAGGGGGATTTTAAGTGAAAAATTTTTTAAATGAGTTTAAGACCTTTGCAATGAAGGGAAATATGATTGATTTGGCTGTTGGTGTTGTTATAGGTGGTGCATTCAGCAAAATTGTTACAATGATCGTTGACTGTATTATTACACCTCTTATTTCTCTTGTGTTGAGTGCAATTACAGGGCAGACAAGCACTGAGGCACTGTTTGGTGAGCTTATTGTGGGACCTTTCCCTATTGGTCAGCTTATAAGCACTATTATTGATTTTATTATAACAGCTCTTGTACTTTTTATTATTGTTAAGTCTATTAATAAGCTGCAGAGTATAGGAAAAAATGAGGTGGAGGCTGCTGCTCCAACTACTAAGGAGTGTCCTTATTGTAAGAGTGAGATCAATATTGATGCAGTAAGGTGTCCTCACTGTACATCTGAATTATAAAAAAATATGAATATTTTAGTTTTATAATATTGGTTCTTTGTCAATCTGTGTGGTTGATAAAGAACCACTTTTATATGCAAAAAAAAGCAGCACCTCATATGTTTATGAATGTACTGCTCTTTAAAAACTAAACTTTTCAAGAAAAATTGAATTTCTTGCGACATCGTAATTCAAAAAGCGTCGCAGACTTTAATCCGCAGGCGGAAATCGTATTTTCGCCGAGGACAGGGACTGGTTTGTGTACTTGCATAGCAAGAACGCAAACTACACGGCTGGTCCCTACCTTAGCATACTGCAAGAAATGCTTGCACAGAAAGATTTATCTGACAGCCGTAGGCTGGCTTTCAGCTTTAGCTGAAAGTGCTGACAAGCATTTCTTGCAAGCGTGTCGACTTTATCGACACGCAGATTACAAAATTTCTTTAAGCTTTTCGTCCAATATCTTATTAACGGTCTGTGGGTTAGCCTTGCCCTTTAAAGCCTTCATAGTCTGTCCCACAAGGAAACCTCTCGCCTTGGCTTTTCCTCCTCTTAAGTCCTCAATAGACTTAGGATTGTCATTTATTACCTTAGCTATTATTTCCTCAACCTCATCACTGTTGTCCACCATAACAAGGTCGTGTTCTTCAATGTATCCTGCTACGTCAACATTTTTCTTAAATACAGCCTCAAAAACTTCCTTTGCCGCTGTTCTGTTTATTTTACCTTCGGATACAAATTCAATTATCTCTGCGATCTTTTTAGGATCCATTTCAACTTCTTCCGCAAGTGTGCCTGTTTCGCTCATTAATCTCATAAGCTCACCCATTACATAGTTGCACACTTCCTTTGGCTTTCCGCATATTTTAGTTGCGTCCTCAAATATATATGCTATCTGTCTTTCCGCAGTAATTACAGATGCATCATATTCGGATAAACCAAATTCAGACATATATCTTGCTCTCTTTGCTTCGGGAAGCTCAGGCATAGTGTCCTTTGCATTTTGTATCCACTCATCGCTTATTTCAATAGGCAAAAGATCCGGTTCGGGGAAATATCTGTAATCCTGAGCATTTTCCTTGCTTCTCATTGCAAAGCTTGCGTCCTTGTTATCGTCCCATCTTCTTGTTTCCTGGGTCACAACTCCCCCTGCTTCAAGAAGCTCGATCTGTCTTTTTGACTCATAATTTATTGCCTTATAAATAGCCTTAAATGAGTTCATATTTTTCATTTCCGTACGTGTACCGAACTTAGTTGAACCCATAGGCATAACAGAAATATTTACATCGGCTCTCATTGAACCCTCCTGCATCTTACAGTCGGATACACCAAGATACATCATTGTTTCTCTTAACTTTGTAAGGTAAGCAATTACTTCATCGGCACTTCTGAAATCAGGCTCAGAAACTATTTCAAGAAGAGGTACTCCGCATCTGTTATAGTCAACAAGGGTACAATCATCCCAAGGGTCGTGAACCAGCTTACCTGCGTCCTCCTCCATATGGATCTCGTGGATACCTATAAATTTCTTTTCACCATTCACTTCAATTTCAACCTTACCGTTTCTGCAAATAGGCAAATAAAGCTGACTCACCTGGTAAGCCTTTGGAAGGTCGGGATAAAAATAATTCTTTCTGTCAAATTTATTATATCTTGTTATTTCACAGTTTGTTGCAAGTCCCGCTCTTACAGCAAAGTCAACAACCTTTTTGTTTAAAACGGGAAGAACTCCCGGCATACCCGAACAAACAGGACAAACGTGTGTATTAGGCTCGCCGCCGAATTCCGTTGTACAGCTACAGAAAATTTTTGACTTTGTTGAAAGCTCAACGTGGACCTCAAGACCTACTACTATTTGATAATTCATTATTTGTCCCCTCCTTCCGCCATTTCAGGCTTTTTATTATGGAAATCCGTATTTTTCTGGAAAGCATAAGCGGCTTTTACAAGCTTAGCCTCGTCAAAAGCATTTCCTATTAACTGCATGCCTACAGGCATACCGTTGTTTCCGAAGCCACAGGGTACGGATACGGCAGGAATACCTGCAAGATTTACTGATACCGTATAAATATCACCTAAATACATTTTAAGAGGATCAGATGAATTTTCTCCTATCTTATACGCTGTTGTAGGCGCAACGGGAGATAATATCATATCATACTTTTCAAAGGCTTCATCAAAGCTCTTTTTAATAAGTCCCCTTACCTTTAAGCTCTTGTTGTAGTATGCGTCATAATATCCTGAACTTAAAACAAATGAACCAAGCATTATTCTTCTTTTAACTTCCATACCAAAGCCTTCGCTTCTTGAAGTAAGGTAAACCTCCATTAAGTCCTCACAATCTCTCTTTCTGTATCCGTATTTAATACCGTCATATCTTGAAAGGTTAGAACTTGCCTCGGCACAAGCCAATACATAATAAGTAGGTATGGCATAGTCTACAATATTCATTTCAAACTCTTCAATTTCAGCTCCCAGCTTCTTTAATGTTTCTGCAGCCTCAAGAACAGGCTTTTTAACGTCCTCATCAAGACCCTTGCCGAAATAATTAACAGGCACGCCTATTTTCATACCCTTCAGATCACCGCCAAAGCATTCTGAAAAGTCAAATACAGGTCTTTTAACAGATGTGGAATCCTTAGGGTCGTGACCGCTTATTATTGAAAGTACCTCAGCACAATCCTTAATATCTCTTCCTACGGGACCTATCTGATCAAGAGATGATGCAAAAGCAACCAAGCCATATCTTGAAACAGCTCCGTAAGTAGGCTTAATACCGCTTACACCGCAGAAAGAACAAGGCTGTCTTATTGATCCTCCCGTATCTGAGCCAAGAGCATAGGTAACCTCCTGTGCTGCAACAGCTGCGGCACTTCCTCCCGATGAACCGCCGGGAACTCTTTCAATATCCCACGGATTTCCCGTAGCACCGAAATAAGAAGTTTCCGTTGAACCGCCCATAGCAAACTCGTCCATATTTAATTTGCCTAATACAACAGCTCCCGCATTTTCAAGCTTCTCCGTAACAGTTGCATTATAAGGGGGCTTAAAGTTGTAAAGCATTTTAGACCCGCAGGTAGTAAGTCTGTCCTTTGTACAAATATTATCTTTTATACCCATAGGCACTCCTGCAAGAGGTGATGCAGCGTCACCTGCGTCAATTTTAGCCTGTACCTCTTCAGCCTGCTTTAATGCTTCTTCTTCAAACACGGAAACAAAGGCATTTACCTTTTCATCTCTTTCCTTAATGTTTTTAAGCATTTCTTTTGTAACCTCAACTGAGGATACTTCTTTATTTTTTATCATCTGACCTATTTCAAGGGCAGTTTTATTTTTTAACTCCATTTCATATCCTCCCTTATTCTACGGTCGTAGGCACTTTAAAACAGCCGTCCTTCTGCTGAGGTGCATTTTTTAATATTAATTCTCTTTCTGTGGACTCCTTACATTCGTCCTCTCTGAAATTGTTT
>JAUNPM010000120.1 GCA_030536675.1 Clostridia bacterium
AGTCATTCCCGTAAATTCCCAAAAGGCATATGTAAACGGACAGCCCTATTCTCTTGACACAGAAGCCAAAATAATAAATAACAAAACTATGATTCCTCTCCGTTTTGTTACAACAGCCTTGGGCTTTAACATAAACTGGGATAAAAGCACAAGAACAGCCGACATTATTACAAAATCAGCTAAAACAAATTCAACCGTAACCGAAACAGTTACACAAACCGTTACACAAACAACTTTAATAACAACGGAAACCTCAACCTTAACAATGACTGAAGCTCAAACGGAAACCTCAACTTCAACCATACAGCAAATGTCATTTATTTCATCAAACAACGGCGGAAACATTCGCTATGACTATGAAAATGATATTCTCTACATAAAAAACACAGCTAACATAAATATAAACTCAATTAAGGAACTGGATAACTACAGCACCAAAAATTACACAATTGAAATTGACGGCGACCTCTCCGCCTCAATTCCCTCTGTTACCTATGAGCCTGATTCCGAAAAAGTAAGCTCCTGTGCCGTAACCGTTTCTAAAAATAAAACAACGATCATATTCACCGAAAACAAAATTTTAGCTCTTGACATAACCGAGCTTGACGGCTGGCTTTCCTTTAAAACCTTACTGCCAAAGGAAAAGTACAGCAAAATTATTGTTATTGATGCAGGTCACGGCGGAAGTGCTCCAGGAGCTATTGCCAACAACCTTACGGAAAAAGACCTTACTTTAAAAATGGCATTAAGCGCACAGGAAAAATTTGAACAAGACCCCTCCATAAAATGCTATATGACAAGAACAACAGACACAAATCCCTCCTTTGATGAGAGGACCTCTCTTGCCAATGAAGTAGGTGACGCTTTCATCTCAATACATATAAATTCCGCTTCAAGCTCCGAAGCCCACGGCACTGAAACCTTTTGCCAATATGCAAACGACCTTGGCAACGGACTTACAAGCTACCGAGTGGCGGAAGAAATGCTTAACCAACTTTTAAACAGTCTTGGTACAACAAACAGAAACGTAAAAACAAATGACTTAAAAGTTCTCAGAGATTCCACTGTCCCCGCCTCTCTTATAGAAATAGGCTTTATAAGCAATGCCACAGAAGCAAGCCTTATGAATAACAGTATAGACCTTGTTGGACAGGCAATATATGACGGCGTGGCAAATCTTTTTAACAAATATCCTCCTGTAAGATAATTTTTTAAAATTTAAGCTCCTCTTTATGTTATATACATAAAATGGAGCTTTTTTAATAAAATATAACTCGAAAACACCTTGACAAAATCATAAATATGTTGTATCATATAGTTAGCAAGAGCTAACTTGATTTGTCGTCATTCTTATGAAAGGTGGGTTAAATATGTCTGCTGAAATTACGTTATTTTTTATGGAACTTGCTAAAAGAATAGTTATTATTTTATTTGTTTTGTTTTTATTTTGGGTGAAAAAAAGAATTTTTGAATCTTTAAAAAAAGGATGATATTGTATTGCGATTTGATTTTACAGGGAAAAGACGGTTTCGCATTTTAACCTCTCTTTTCCCTGTTTTTTAATTTTATATATGCTCTCTATCTCAATATTAAATTCAGCACTCCATAAATAACAGGCTGATGAATAACATATATATAAATGCTGTTTCTGCTTACAGCTTCAATAAAAGCATTGGGAACCCCCTTAAGCATATCCATACAATTTCTTTTTTCTGCTGTTACCTTTAAAAAATATCCTCCAATAAATATGAATATCCAAGGCAAAATCGAAAAATAATCAGATGAATAAAAGCCCTCCTCCATAAACCCTAAATAAGTCATAAATTCACCACTATACAAAAATTTAGGCACCTTCACAATGCTAAAAAAAATATATCCGTTATTTATATCTTTAAAAATAACATAAAGCAGAATACTTGCCACAAAGCCTAATATTTCATTGACTTTATTTAATATCTTTTCAAGGGGTATCATAATAAGTATTGCAGACCCAAGCATTGTAAGTATTCCATACCTAATAACATTTTCGGGAACAAAAATATACGTAACAATCGATATTGCTCCGCCAAGAGCAAATGTGATCAAGCCTCTCTTCAAATGGTTTTTGCTTAAGCTCCAACAAAATCCGCACAGCAGTATAAATGCTATGCATATAAATCTTTGCCATATTTTCCCCTGAATATCTTTAAATTGATATATATCCATATTGAAAATATAAACAATATCCCATATAGTATGATATAATATCATATTCAAAATAACAAAAGCCCTTATGTAATCAATTACATAATATCTTTTAGTACTCATACTTTCCCCTTTTATCTGTTAAAAAGCTCACAAAGATATTTCAGTTTATCCGCAATTTTTTCATTTAAATCATTTTCTTCAAATCTGAACTGCCAATTCCCTTCACTTTTTCCCGGTATGTTCATTCTTGCATCACTTCCCAGTCCTATAATGTCCTGTATAGGTATTATGCTGTATTTTCCGCAGGAAGAAACGGCAAGCCTTATAAGATCCCAGTTGATAAATTCACCGCTTACATTCATATATCTTCTTATGTAATCCTTATCCTTTTCACTCTGTTCACTGTACCAGCCTATTGTTGTATCATTATCGTGAGTTCCTGTGTAAACTATGTAATTGTCTTTTTCATAATTATGAGGCAGATATTCATTTTCACAGTTATCAAATGCAAACTGAAGTATTTTCATTCCGGGCAGTCCCAGCTTATCCCTCAGCTTAATAACCTCCTCATTTAGATCTCCCAGATCCTCTGCTATAATATTTACTTTGCCCAGCTTTTTTTCAATAGCTTCAAATATTTCACTTCCGGGTCCCTTCACCCACTTTCCGTTTACAGCCGTTTCCTCACCCATAGGCACTGACCAATAGCTTTCAAAGCCTCTGAAATGGTCAATTCTCACAATGTCCGCCAGCTTAAGAGTATTTTTTATTCTTAAGCTCCACCAGCTATAACCCTCTTCTCTGTGTTTTTTCCAATTATAAAGAGGATTTCCCCAAAGCTGACCGTCTTTGCTGAAATAATCAGGGGGAACCCCTGCCGCTTTTGTTTGAAAGCCCCTTGAATTAATATAAAACAATTCTTTTCTGCTCCACGTATCCGAACTGTCCCCCGCAACAAATATAGGAATATCTCCTATAATTTCAATATTTTTTTCATTTGCATAATCCTTTAATTCTGTCCACTGACTGTAAAACTCATACTGTATAAATTTATAAAAATCTATTTCATAGGACAGCTTTTCTTTATATGCCTTAATAACATCTTCTTCTCTGTTTCTAAGTCCCTTTGGAAAGCTGTTCCAAGCTCCTCCGTAGAAACAATCCTTTACACTGTCATTGTCCATATACTTACAGGCTGCTTTGTAATAGGCTCTGTATTCTCCCGATTCATAAGTATTTTTTCTGCTTTCAATAAAATAATTTTTACACGCCATAAAAAGAGCATAGTCCTCAAGCCAAAACTCATTTTCAGTCAAAAATTTTTTGTAATCTTTATCTTCAAAATCAAATTTCAAAAATGCCTTTCTATATAATTTATATTTATGATCTATTACCTTTCCGTACTCAATACGTCTTGTTTTAAACTCCGGCACATTTTCAACATCCTCCTCTGTCAATAAGCCCTCTTCAACAAGAATATCGGGACTTATTAAAAGAGGATTTCCCGCAAAAGTGGAAAAGCTCTGATAAGGGGAATCTCCAAACCCCGTATGCCCCAAGGGCAAAATCTGCCACAGCTTTTGACCGCCCTTTTCCAAAAAATCCACAAATTTTTTTCCGTAACCAATATCACCTATTCCGTATTTTGACGGAAAACTTATAGGGTGAACCAATATACCGCATTTTCTCATAAAAACACCTCGATTATTGTAAAAATTTTCTAATTTATATTTATCTTTTTTGCACATAATAAATATTGAGGAAAACCCAAATAAAAACATAAGGAGGAAAACTATATGTTAAAAAAACTATCATTCCTCGTCCTTGTATGCTTATCATTATCTCTTGTAGGCTGTGGTTCCAATGATAATAATACCACAGGCAACGGTACAAATGCAACCGATACCACAACCGATAACTATGATAATTCAATGGACACAACAGATGACAATATGTCAAACAACACAAACGACACAAACAGAGATGGAAATAATGTAGGCAGCGACATAGGAAACGCTGTTGAAGATTTAGGTGACGGTGTGGGAAATGCTGTTGACAGTATTACGGGAAATGAAAATTCCAACACAAACAATAACAACAATATGAATAACACCGAAAACAATACAACAGCAAGATAATTAAATATAGCAAACTATATTGAACAGTCTGTTTAATAACATTAACGCTATTGCAGACTGTTTAATTTTTTATATAATTACTTGACCATTATTTTTTTCCTCTGAAAAAGTTATAAACGGCTTCGGCGGATCTGCTGTCCATTCCGTCCACACCTTTAAGCTCTTCAACATCAGCGTCCTTGATTTTTTCTATATCCTTAAAATGAGCCATTAAGGCTTTTCTTCTCACATTTCCTATTCCCTTTATATCCTCCAGTATACTGTGTATTTGCTTTTGATTCCTAAGCTGCCTGTGATAATCTATGGCAAATCTGTGGACCTCGTCCTGTATCCTTGTCAACAGCTTAAATCCCTCGCTGTGAGTATCCAGCTCTCTTTCTCTGCCTTTGTACAAAAGCGCTCTTGTTCTGTGTCTGTCATCCTTTACCATACCGCATACAGGCACAACGATTCCCAGATCGTCAAGCGCTTCCTTAACTGCGGCTATCTGTCCCTTTCCTCCGTCCAAAAAAATCATACTGGGAAGTCTGTCAAAACCCGCTTTTTTGACCTCGGGATCCGTTGTTTCATTTATATATCTTGTAAACCTTCTTGAAACCACCTCCGACATACTTGCATAGTCGTTTGCACCTATTACCGTCTTTATTTTAAACTTTCTGTAATCACTTCTTTTAGGCATACCGTTTTCAAAAACAACCATAGACGCTACAGATTGAAAGCCCTGTGTATTTGAAATATCATAGCTTTCTATTCTCGTAAGGTCAAAATCAATTTCCAATGCCTTTTTAATTTCCTCCAATGCTCCTATTGTTCTTTGATGCTCTCTCATAATATTTGCCCCAAATTTATCAAGAGTTATTTGGGCATTGTTTCTTGCCATATCCACAAGGCGCTTTCTTTCACCCTTTTGAGGTATAAGTATGTTTACTCTCTGTCCTTTTTGCTCACTTAGCCACTGACTTATAAGTTCAAAATTGTCTATTTCACACTGTAATATAATTTCCTTTGGTATATACGGAGTTCCGCTGTAAAACAGCTCCATAAATTCCGAAAGCATAGTATTATCGGGAGTGTCCTCACAGTTTTCCGGCATAAAATGCTCTCTTCCCGTAATTTTTCCA
>JAUNPM010000121.1 GCA_030536675.1 Clostridia bacterium
GCATAGACCTCAATGCGGTTTATAATATCATAAATATTATAGTTCTCTTTTTACTTCTGAAAAAGTTCCTTTTTAAGCCCGTAACTGAGATAATGGAAAAAAGAAAAAGCCTTATAGAAGAATCCCTTAAGGATGCACAGGACAGCAAAAATCAGGCTGATGAGCTTAAGGCGCAGTATGAAAATGCTTTAAGGGACGCTAAAGAAGAGGCTGTATCAATAGTAAAGGAAGCCAAAGCAAAGGCACAGGCAGAATATGACAAAAAAATCGACGCTGCCTCAAAGGACGCTAAAACTATTGTTGAAAATGCAGGAAAAACAATTGACCTTGAAAGAGAAAAGGCAGTAAGAAGCGCTAAAGGCGAAATTGCTTCTCTTGCATTGGCAGCAGCGGCTAAAGTTGTGGAAAAGGAAACTGACGCTGAAAGCAACAGAAAACTTTTGGATGATTTTCTTTCCGAGGCAGGTGGGCTTAAATGATAACGTCATTAATTGCCAATGATTACGGAAAGGTGCTTTTTGAAGAAAAGACCGAAAGAGAAGCAGTTAATACTGCTATGGATATTTTAAACGGCAGTGATGAGCTTGTTGCGGCTCTTGATAATCCCGCTATACCAAGTAAAGAGAAACATAATGTCATTGACAAAGTGTTTCCGGAAGAAATAAGAAATTTTATTAAGTACTTATGTGATAACGGACACATTAACATTATGAATGATATATATAATGTGTACGACAGTATAATGATAAAGGAAAACGGCGGAATAAAGGCGCAGTTTTATTGCGTAACGGAGCCTGATGAAAAACAAATAAATAATATTAAAAATATGATAATGAAAAAGTATGACAAAACAAATGTTGTGCTTGAGGTTATTAAGGACAGTAGGCTGATAGGCGGATTTATACTCAAGGTCGGTGACTATGAATATGACAGAAGCCTTAAGGGCGCAATTAATAACCTTGCTAAAAAATTAGAGTGGAGGTGAGCTTGGTGAGCAATATTAATCCGGAAGAAATTATATCTGTTTTAAAAAGCGAAATAGATAATTATGACGAAAAATCTTCAATAATGGAAACCGGTTACGTAGTTCAGGTCGGTGACGGAATTGCAACGGTATATGGTATAAACCACGCTATGTATGGTGAAATAGTTGAGTTTGAAAACGGAGTCAGAGGTATAGTTCAAAATCTTGAAATGAAAACCGTAGGCGTAGTTCTTTTAGGATCGGACAGAGGACTTACCGAAGGCTCAAAGGTTGTAAGAACAGGAAAAAAAGCAGGTCTGGGCGTAGGCGATGAAATGCTTGGAAGAGTGGTAAATGCTTTAGGCGCTCCCATTGACGGAAAGGGTCCGATAAATACCACGGAGTACAGACCTATAGAAAATGAGGCACCGGGAGTTGTAGACAGAAAATCAGTAAATGTGCCTCTTGAAACAGGTATTCTTGCCATTGACTCAATGTTCCCTATAGGAAGAGGACAGAGAGAGCTTATTATAGGTGACAGACAGACAGGTAAAACATCAATAGCTATTGATACTATACTTAACCAAAAGGGCAAGGACGTAATATGCATATATGTTGCAATAGGTCAGAAGGCATCTACGGTTTCAAAAATAGTTTCAACATTAAATAAATACGGTGCTATGGATTATTCAATTGTTGTGTCTTCCACAGCAAGTGACTATGCGCCTTTACAGTATATTGCACCTTATTCCGGCACGGCTATTGCCGAGTATTTTATGTATAAGGGCAAGGACGTACTTATTGTATATGATGATCTGTCAAAGCACGCTGTGGCATACAGAGCAATGTCACTGCTTTTAAAAAGACCACCCGGACGTGAAGCATATCCCGGAGATGTATTCTACTTACATTCAAGACTTCTTGAAAGGTCTTCAAGGTTAAGCGATGAGCTTGGGGGAGGTTCAATAACAGCTCTGCCTATTATTGAAACTCAGGCAGGTGACGTATCTGCTTATATACCTACAAATGTGATCTCTATTACAGACGGTCAGATATTCCTTGAAAGTGAGCTGTTCTTCTCAGGTGTAAGACCTGCCGTAAATGTAGGCTTGTCTGTATCAAGAGTTGGCGGCGCAGCTCAGACAAAGGCAATGAAAAAGGTTGCAGGTTCTCTTAGAATAGACCTTGCACAGTTCAGAGAAATGGAAGTGTTTACACAGTTCAGTTCAGACCTTGATAAATCAACTCAAGATCTTCTTGACCACGGTCACAGGCTTATGGAGCTTTTAAAGCAGCCACTTTATAATCCTTTGAGCCTTCACAGAGAGGTCATATCTCTTTGCGGCGCAAACGGCAGACTTTACAGCGACATTCCTGTAAATGAGCTTAAAGCCTTCCAAAACGATATGCTTGAATATGTTGAAAATGCGGCTCCGGAGCTTGTCAGAAAAATTGACGAAGAGAGAACAGTAACCGATGATATGATCGAGGAAATAAATAAATATATAACAGAATTTAAGAGCAGGTGATACTATGGCGAATATGAGAGAAATTCGTACCAGAATGAAAAGTATACAGGACACAATGAAGATCACCAATGCTATGTATCTTATATCCTCATCTAAGCTTAAGCAGGCAAGAAAAAAGCTGGAAAAGACGCTGCCTTATTTTGAAGCCTTAAGCTCCACAATGGCTGATATTATGCAGCATTTGCCCGAAACGGAAAACATAATTTATATAAACAACAACGGCAAGGATACCTTTGCCGACAGAAAAAAAAGACGTCTTTATATTATAGTGACTGCCGATAAGGGTCTTGCGGGAGCTTACAATCACAATATATTTAAAGTAAGCGAAGAATATTTAAGCAAGGGCGATGACAATACGCTTTTCCTTATAGGACAAATGGGCAGAAATTATTTTAGAAAAAATAATCGTATAGTTGACGTTCAGTTCCACTATACTGCCCAGAACCCCAGTATATACAGAGCAAGAGATATAACCGAAAGTGTTATTGAGCTTTATGTAAACAACCATATAGATGAGGTATATATAATATACAATAAAATGATAAATTCAACTACTGCCGAGCCTGATGTGCTTAAAATACTTCCTTTTGAAAGAAGTGATTTTGAATACGGAGAAAATGAATATATGGAATTTGATACTTTTACACCTTCTCCGGCAGCAGTGTTTAACAATATAGCACCGAATTATGTAAAGGGTATTATTTATTCTGCCCTTGTTGAGGCATTTTCATCGGAACAAAATGCCAGAATGACTGCAATGGAGGCTGCCACCACAAGCGCAAAGGATATGCTCAAAAATTTGTCGCTTATGTATAACAGAGCAAGGCAGGCGGCAATAACTCAGGAAATTACGGAAATTGTAAGCGGTGCTAATTCACTTAATAATAAGAATATATAGAAAGGAGCATAGTTGTAATGAATAAAGGAAAAATTGTTCAGGTGCTTGGTCCTGTTGTAGACGTGGAATTTGATAACGGAACGCTTCCTCTTATTAAAGATGCTCTTACAGTTGAAGTAGACGGAAAAAAGAAGGTTATGGAAGTTGCCCAGCATATGGGTAATAATATTGTAAGATGCATTATGCTTGCGGCAAGTGAAGGACTTGAAAAGGATATGGAAGTAGAGTCTACGGGAAGCGGCATAAAAGTGCCTGTGGGAGAGGCGACACTTGGAAGAATGTTTAATGTCCTGGGTGAAGCGATCGACGGCGGCGAGCCTGTGGAAGGTGATGATAAGTGGGTAATACACAGAGATCCCCCTTCATTTGAAGATCAAAGCCCTGTTGTGGAAATGTTTGAAACAGGCATAAAGGTAATCGATCTTCTTGCACCATATGCTAAAGGCGGTAAAATAGGTCTTTTCGGTGGTGCGGGAGTTGGCAAGACCGTGCTTATTCAGGAGCTTATACACAATATTGCAACACAGCACGGCGGTTATTCAATATTTACAGGCGTTGGTGAACGTTCACGTGAAGGCAACGACCTTTGGTGTGAAATGAAAGAATCAGGGGTAATAGAAAAAAACGCCCTTGTTTTCGGTCAGATGAATGAACCTCCCGGATCTCGTATGAGAGTTGCTCAGACGGGACTTACAATGGCTGAGTATTTCAGAGATAAGCAGCATCAGGACGTGCTTTTGTTTATTGATAACATATTCAGATATGTTCAGGCAGGCTCCGAGGTATCAGCTCTTTTGGGAAGAATGCCTTCTGCGGTAGGTTATCAGCCTACTCTTGCAAATGAAGTGGGTGAGCTGCAGGAAAGAATTACATCTACAAAGAACGGTTCAATTACATCTGTTCAGGCTGTATATGTTCCCGCAGACGACCTTACGGACCCTGCTCCCGCAACTACATTTGCTCACCTTGATGCAACAACGGTTTTATCAAGAAAAATCGTTGAACAGGGTATTTACCCTGCTGTTGACCCTCTTGAGTCAAATTCAAGAATACTGGAGCCTGATATTGTGGGACAGGAGCATTACGATGTTGCAAGAAAAACTCAGGAAATTCTCCAGAGATACAAGGAATTGCAGGATATTATAGCTATTCTTGGTATGGAAGAGCTTGATGAGGAAGATAAGCTTGCTGTTTACAGAGCAAGAAAAATACAAAAGTATCTTTCACAGCCTTTTGCTGTTGGTGAACAGTTTACGGGAATCAAAGGAAAGTATGTTCCTATTAAGGAAACCATAAGAGGATTTAAGGCTATTATTAACGGTGAAATGGACGACTATCCCGAAGAGGCTTTCTTTATGGCAGGAACAATTGACGATGTAATTGAAAAGGCTAAGGCTATTAAGGAAAACTAATATAAGGAGTGTGTGATTTATGGCAGATAAATTTAAGCTGGATATTATAGCCAGTGACAGACACTTCTATAACGGTGAAGCTGAAATGATCGTACTTCCGGGCATTGACGGTGAATACGGAGTTATGAGCGGTCACGAGGCAATGATCACTGCTGTTGTTACGGGAGAAGTAGACATAACCGTAGACGGTGAACTGAAAACCGTTGCTGTCAGCGAAGGGTTTGCGGAAATAAAGCCCGACAATGTTATAATAATAGTTGACAGTGCCGAATGGCCTGAAGAGATAGACATTAAAAGAGCCGAAAGAGCTAAGGAAAGAGCAGAGGAAAGAATGCGTCAGGAGCAAAGTATTCTGGAATATTACCATACTCAGGCGGCCTTATCAAGAGCTATGAACAGGCTTAGAATTACAAATAAGTTTTAATTAAAAATATTTGGTGTGGTTTGTTAAAATCCCACCAAATATTTTTTTGTGGGAAATATGATGTTTATATGGAAACAGTAAATCCACCGTTTGAATTATTCAAACGGTGGACTCTGGCTGTCGAAAAAGTCGACAGCCTTGAAAGAAATGCTCGCATTTCTTTCAGTTAGCTAAGGAAGGAACTACCAAGTTTTCCGCAAACAAGCTG
>JAUNPM010000122.1 GCA_030536675.1 Clostridia bacterium
TTCATCATAACTGTCATCTACTGAAACGTCAAAGGTTTCATTTACATCTTCATAGTCACCTGAAACATAAAGAGTTACATACAATTCCCAGTCGCCTTCTCTTGACATTTCAAGCTTACAGTTAAATGTTCTGTTTCCGTCATCATCTTCGTCATAATCTGTGGTTACGCTCTGCTGTGCATTTGCATCACTTGTGAGCTTTACCTTTTTAACATCGGAAGTTGTTTTTACCTTGACCTTTGCATAATCATCTGTCTTTATTTCATCACTTGAAAGCTTACAGCTTAACATATATTCTGATTTGTAATCATCATCAGCGTCACTGTTACTGCTATTACTTGAATCATCACCTGAAACCATAAAGCTTACACTTTTTACACCGCTTGTGTTTTCATTAAAATCGGAGCTTGTACCGGGCACAGCCTGTATTGTATATATTTGATCATCATCTGTATCGTTTTCACAGGTATACTCTGCTACAAAGCTTCTTGTTCCGTCACTGTTTTCAGTATAGCTTGTAACTGTTTCAATAGTCTTGCTGTCATTTGTTCTCACAAATTTGACCTTTTCGGTTTCCTTGCTGCACACAGCAGTTATCGTAATGTCAGCGTCCTTTGCAACAGCTGTTTTTGAAGCTGAAATAGTGTTTACAACAGCACTGCTTGCATCACTTGATGTGTTGCTGCTTGTATTATCACTGCTGCTGTCAGTTGTAGTTGTAATATGTACGCTTCTTGTAGGATCGTCCCAAGTTACAGTTGCGCCTACAGATTCAGCAATCATTCTTATAGGCATAAGTATTCTGTTGTTTCTGTTTATTGAAGCAGTATCAAACTGGACTGCAGTTCCGTTTACATAAACAACCTTTGAACGCATAGTGTGGGCAATTGTAATGCCATCTCTTGTAAGTGTCATAGTTTCCGTTTTTGAATTCCAGTCAAGCTCAAGACCAAGAGCCTCGCAGGTCTTTCTCACAGGAACGTATGTTCTGTTGTCAATTATCTGCGGTCTTGCATCAGTTGAAGGAAAATCTATGGCAGTTCCGTTTACATACACCGCCACATACTCTACCGCATAAGCCGCCACAGAAAAAGCCGATGCAGATATAAGCATAGTAAAAGCCAATAAAATGCTTAAAAATTTCTTCATAAAATCACACCTCTCATTTTTATTATAATTAATTATATCAAATTTAAAGTCTGTATGCAAATAACAAATATTTACATTTTCATATCATATGTTACAATGTCATTTAAATTACTCCACACCGTAATTTTTTCTGTATTCCTTCATAGCTTCAAGATATTCCTTGCCGTCTATTGTACCGTCCTCAATACAGTCAATAATGTCACAAACAGTAACTATAGGATATACCTTTATTCCAAATTCGTCATATACCTCCTGAACGGCAGATTTTTCTCCCTTGCCCTTTTCCATTCTGTCAACGGAAATTATAACACACTCCACATTTACATCAGCCGCATTTTTAAGTATAGGCAGTGTTTCTCTTATGGCAGTGCCTGCCGTAATAACATCTTCAATAACAGCCACTCTGTCGCCGTCCTTAAACTTATGCCCTACTATTACTCCGCCTTCTCCGTGATCCTTGGCTTCTTTTCTGTTAAAGGCATAATTTACCGATTTTCCCGTTTCCTCGTAGAGAGCAATGGCAGCGGCAACAGCAAGAGGGATACCCTTGTAAGCGGGACCGAAAAATACGTCTGCACAAACATTATTTTCCTTTATGCACTCAGCATAAAACTTACCCAGCTTTGCAATATGCTCACCTGTTTTATAATTTCCCGTATTTATAAAATAAGGTGCTTTTCTTCCGCTTTTAAGTGTAAATTCTCCGAAAGTAAGCACTCCCGCATCACACATAAATTTTATAAATTCCTTCTTGTAACTCATTTTCAATTCCTCCGTATTTTTTAATTATTCGTTATCATAATAGTAACATATTCCGCTTATTAATTCAATAATAAAAGCCTTAAAAATATATAATTTAAAACTAATTAAGCTCCCTTATATATTAGCCCTGCTCTTCTCTTTCCACATTTTTAATATTTTTTTCAGCCTTTACTCTTGGCACCATAACCACGTGGGCACAGCCGCAGCACTCCATTCTGAAATCAGCTCCTATTCTGAGTATTTTCCACCTTTTAGAGCCACAGGGATGCTGTTTTTTCATAGTTACAATGTCACCGACACGTATATCCATTTTGCTCCTCCTTTTAAACATAAATTTTACAGCTTATATTTCACTTGCTGTGAACCACCATTTGAGGAAAGGGAATTTCTATTCCCTCTTTTTCAAACCTTTTAAGTATAAATCTTCTAAGCTCTCTTTCTATTCTCCAATTTTCTCCCGTCTTGCTGTCTGCGGCGATCCTTATTACAACAGCACTGTCTGCAAGCTCATTTATGCCCCAGACCTGAGGTACGTCCAGCATACCTTCAATAAGCTTTTTGTCAAATATCTCTTTAAGCTCATTTTTAAGCACATTAAAAACTCTGTCTATGTCCTCGCCGTAGCCTACCGATATATCAACAATTGCTCTGTTAAAGCCCTTGCTCATATTTGTAACTGTTGATATCTGTCCGTTAGGCACAATGTGCACGTTTCCGTCGGCATTTCTGATTCTCGTAGTCCTTATTCCTATGGATTCAACAGTGCCGCTGAAGCCGTTAAGCTCTACAATATCACCTACTCCAAACTGATTTTCAGTTATTATAAAAAGTCCTGCCATCATATCCTTTACAATGTCCTGGGCACCAAGACCCACTGCAACAGATACAGCTCCGCTCAATGCAAGTATTGAAGTAATGTTTACTCCCCACATAACCAAAATATTACACAATATAATAAAATAAATAACATACTTGCTTAAGCTTGAAAGCAGAGAGGCAACAGTGTCCGAATTTCTCTCCATTGAAAATTTTGAAAAACTTTTATATATAACCTTCTTTGAAATTTTAACCAAAAATCCCGCAATAAAAATACTGATTACGGTTGCCCCAATTTTAAGAATAAAGTATATTGTTTTCTCAAATTCAGGCAAATTTATAAATTCAGCTATCCAATGAGATATTCCCATATATCACCGCTCCTTTCGGGTGCTATATTCAGTATAAATTAAAATGACTTTTTTTTCAACATATAAATTAATTCTTAAAACAATCTTAAGCAAAAAACAGTTGTTATTATGCCAAAAATCATTTATAATTAGTTTTATAACAAATAAAGACACAAAGGAACATTCAATATGAAAAGCAAAGATTATCTTTTAGTAGACGGCTACAACATAATATTTTCCTGGAAAGAACTAAGTGTCCTTGCCAAAGATAATCTTGAAGCCGCAAAGAGCAAACTTATCAATCAGCTTTGTAATTATCAGGGTACAAAAAATATGAATCTTATACTTGTTTTCGACGCATACAAGGTTGAAGGCGGAAAGGGTTCAATAACTCGTGAGGGCAATATATACATAGTCTATACAAAGGAAGCGGAAACAGCCGATAAATACATTGAAAAAACAACTCACGAATTAAGCAAGCACTATAATGTTACCGTTGCGACCTCCGATAATCTTGAACAGGTCATTATTATGGGCAAGGGAGCCTTAAGAATGTCTGCAAGAGATCTGTATATGGAGGTAAACGCAAACGAAAAGCTTATTTCGGAAAAGATACATTCAGTCAAGCCCGTTAAAAACAATATGCTTATAGATAATCTTGACAATGATGCGGCTATGTTTCTTGAGCAGCTTAGGCTTAAGAAATAAAAACGAGGTGGATTATATGGAGAAATATACAAATATGGGATATGAAGAGCTTGTAAGTCTTGTTCAGAATAACAACGACACTCTTGCCCTTGATTATCTTATAAATTACAGATGCAAAAACCTTATAAAAAAGAAAACAAGAGGATATTTTATATTCGGAGCAGATAAAGAAGATGTAATTCAGGAAGGTATGGTAGGTCTTTATAAGGCTATAAGGGATTATAATCCTCAAAAGGAGGCAAGCTTCGTATCATTTGCCGAGCTTTGCATTAACAGACAAATAATAAGCGCCATTAAAGCGGCAGGCAGGCAAAAGCATATACCCCTTAATACTTCCATTTCAATTGACAAGCCCTTAACGGGAGAAGACGAGGATTATACATATCTTGATTTTTTAAGCAAAACAGGAGGCAATCCGGAAGATGAGGTAATAGGCAGAGAAAATCTCAAAATTTTGGAAAGAGAAATATTAAATACACTCAGTAAAATGGAACAGCAGGTTTTAGGCTATTATTTAAGAGTAAGAAGATACACTCAATTCGCACGCTTAATGGAAAAGGACGAAAAGAGCATTGACAATGCCCTTCAACGCATAAAAAAGAAGGTTTCACTTATTTTAAAAAAAAGAGTATCGGAGCAATAATATAAAAAATACTGTTTAAATTTTTGTATTACAAATTTAATATTTTTGTAATTGCCTGTTTTCAAAAAATATAGTATACTCGACTTGAAAGGAGTTTTGATATATGAAAAAGAAGATTTTATGTACTTTGGCACTTATAAGCGCATTAAGTACATCTGCATTTGCCGCTTCTGCAACTGTTGCCATAGACGGCAAGGCTGTTGAAAACAGCAGTGTTATTAGGGAAAACGGACTTACTTATATTTCCGTCAGACCTTTGGCGGAAGCACTTGATTTAGATGTGGAATGGCTTGCTGAAACAAAAAGTGTTGTAATTTCAAACGGAGGCCCTCTCTACATTACATTTACAATAGGTGAAAACGGCTATACATTTGCAAAGACCGCACCTATGAAGTTAAGCGGAGCACCTATAATAGCAGACTCTACTGCTTATGTTCCCGTTGACATTGTTACAGACCTTCTTAATTTTGAGGTTAAGGAAGATAACAATGTATTAAACATTATTACATCAGCCAATGTGGAAACGGAGGATAAAACCGAATCCGATTCAGCCGTTGAAGTAAATGAAGGCACAGGTGTTGTTACGGAAGTATCCGATGAGGAAATTCTCTTTAACGATTATATTAACGGTGAAGTAAGACTTAACAAAAGCACAGATGTAAAGGTCAGAGATAATGAAGGAAATGACTTTGACATTAACGAAATAAAGGTTGGAGCACAGCTTTCGGTTGTATACGGTGATATTATGACAAAAAGCCTTCCTCCTTTAAATACGCCTGTTTCAATTGAAGTTATTTCAAATGAAGCCGAAAAAGGCACAGGAAGTGTTGTTGAGGTTTCAGATGAAGAGATACTCTTTAATGACGATGTTAAGGGCGAGGTAAGACTTAATAAAAGCGACAATATAAAGATTACCGATGAAGAAGGAAATTATAGGGATATTAACGAAATCACTGAAGGCACAAAG
>JAUNPM010000123.1 GCA_030536675.1 Clostridia bacterium
TTCTTGCAAAAAATATGAAAGCAAAAAATGCGGGAGTAAAAACGGGAGATACAATATGGCAGGCAAGACAGAAATGTCCCGATATAGTATTTGTGCCGCCGAGATTTAAAAGATATATTGAAATATCGGAAATAGTAAGAAACATATATTATGATTATACGGATCTTATTGAACCTTTCGGCATAGATGAATGCTGGCTTGATGTGACGGAAAGCATACCTCTTTTTCCATCGGGAATGTATATTGCAGAGGAAATAAGAAGGAGAGTAAAGGAAGAGGTTGGAGTGACTGTTTCAATAGGGGTTTCATTTAATAAGGTGTTTGCAAAGCTGGGCTCAGATATGAAAAAGCCTGATGCAATAACCATAATAAACAGAGATAACTATAAAAATAAAATATGGAAGCTGCCAGTAAACGAGCTGCTTTATGTGGGAAGAGCATCAAAGGAAAGGCTTAATAAATTAAACATATTTACAATAGGTGATCTGGCAAATGCCGATAAAAATATATTGCAAAGGCATTTGGGAAAAAACGGAATATTGCTGAATGAATACGCAAGGGGAGAGGATAAAACTCCCGTTAAAAATATTGAATATGCAAGGGAAATCAAAAGTATAGGCAATGGAACAACTATGCCTTTTGACGTTACAAAAACAGACGATATTAAGGTGGTGCTTATGCTTTTAAGCGAAAGTGTTGCAAAAAGGCTCAGAGAAAAGAAGCTGTACTGCAATACTGTTCAAATATGCATAAAGTTTAACAATTTGCAAAGTGTTGACAGGCAAAAGGGCATAACGATCCCTTCAAACAGCCAGGAAACAATATTTAAGACAGCTTATGAATTATATACAAGGGAATGTGTAAATTTGCCTGTGAGAGCTTTAAGCGTAAGAGCGTGTAATTTGACGAAAGAGGTTTGTTTTCAGCAAAGTCTTTTGAAGGGGGACAGTATTGAAGAAATTTATGAAAAATTGGATATAATGAGTGATGAGCTTAGAGAAAAGTATGGGTGGACAAGCATACAAAAGGCTGTTATGCTGACAAACAGAGAATTGTCGGGGCTTAATCCCACAGATGACAATACATTGCAGAAAATTGCTTTTTACAAGGGATAGAAATATTTTATTTATTCAAATCAATAAAATTATTAAGAAAGAATGACGAAAACAATAAAAATCGGTTGACCTTTTGAAAAATTATATATATAATTAAAACATAAGCAAAAATATATATTTTAGGAGGAAGAATTATGCTTGAAAAACTGTTTAAGCTGAAGGAAAACAACACTGATGTAAAAACAGAAGTGCTGGCAGGTGTGACAATATTTATGACAATGGCATATATACTTGCTGTAAATCCAAACATATTGTCTGCAACGGGTATGGACAGAGATGCAGTATTCACCGCTACTGCTCTTATATCCTGTATAGGAACGTTTTTAATGGCTGTTTTTGCTAATTACCCCTTTGCGATTGCTCCGGGTATGGGACTTAATGCCTACTTTGCCTATACTGTTGTGCTTGAAATGGGTTATACTTGGCAGGTTGCTCTTGCTGCCGTATTTGTTGAAGGGGTTATTTTTATACTTTTATCACTTACGAATGTGAGAACTGCAATATTTGAGGCTATACCTATGTCTTTAAAGACTGCCGTGTCTGTAGGTATAGGATTTTATATTGCTATTATAGGTTTGCAAAATGCAAATATTGTGACAAACGGACTTTCACTTTTTTCTGTTGAAGGCTATATAAGCGCAAACGGACTTGAGGCGGGAGCCGTAGGAATGAGCGATGTGGGAATAACTGTTTTGCTTGCAATAATAGGAACTGTTATAACAGCTTTTTTGGTGGCAAAAAATGTTAAGGGAAATATATTTCTTGGAATTTTAATAACCTGGATATTAGGAATAATATGTCAGCTTACAGGGCTTTATGTGCCTAATGCCGAGGCGGGATTTTATTCCGTACTTCCCGATTTCAGCAGTGGTATATCTGTTCCAAGTCTTTCACCTATATTCTGCAAAATGGATTTCAGCAATATGCTTTCCCTAAATTTTGTTGTGGTCGTGTTTGCGTTTCTTTTTGTGGATCTGTTTGATACCATAGGTACTCTTATAGGTGTTTCTTCAAGAGCGAATATGCTTGATGAAGAGGGCAGACTGCCTCGTATAAAGGGTGCTCTTATGGCTGATGCTGTAGCTACTACAGCAGGTGCCGTACTGGGAACTTCAACTGCAAGCTCATATATTGAAAGTTCAACGGGAGTTGCAGAAGGGGGAAGAACGGGACTTACAGCTTTGGTAACGGCTGCATTGTTTGGATTAGCTTTGCTTTTTTCTCCTGTTTTTCTTGCCATACCTTCATTTGCAACTGCACCTGCTCTTTTAATAGTTGGATTTTATATGGTAACAAATATTGTAAAAATTGATTTTAATAATGTTTTTGAGGCTATACCTGCATATATATGTATTATAGCTATGCCTTTCTTTTCAAGCATATCAGAGGGCATTTCAATGGGTATGATCTCATATACGGTGCTTTATTTTGCAAATCCAAATAAGAATAAAAAATTGAGCTTGCTTATGATAGTGCTTTCAGTTTTGTTTATAGTAAAATATATTATTTTATAAGCATAGTTTTGAGGAATTATATTTAGCTGTCCCAAACGGAAAATTATTTTGTTTGGGACAGCTGTTTTTTGTGTGTTTTGTTTATTCATATATTGACAAGCTATATAATAAATCGTATAATTATATTACAAATGTAGTATTTGTGTCCCTATAAAAAATTAAAGGAATTGTTACGTTTTTATTATAATTTTGAAACCTTGTGGAAAAAAGGGTCGTATTATTGTATACTATGTATTGAGGTGATTTTTTTGAAAAAAATAAAATGTTTGATAATAACAGCCTTTGCGGCGGCTGCCTGCTGGCTGACTGCGGTAAACGCTTATGCGGGAACAATAAGAGTAGGTCTTGAAAAGAATTTTAAAAATGTAGAGTCCGTAACGATAAATGACAGTGTTATGGGTGTTGGAATAGGAAGCGGTAAAAAATATAATATAAGCGGTACATATACGGTAAAGCCTGTGGGAGGGCAATATTATAATATAGGTGAATATTTTGATACCTATGAAGAGGTATATGCAAAGCTGCCTGCTTATACGGGATATAACTGTGTTGCGGCTCTTACGGATAAGGGCTGGACAATATATGTAAGGACAGACGGAAAAAAGCTGAACAAAACAATTATATCAACGGGAAGCTATTGCGTTGGGTTTGCTTATGAGGGTAAGTATAAGTTTATTGTTGACGGCAGCAGTCCCGCAAGGGTGAATGCAAGTGACGGCATAATAGGCGTGGGAGAAAATTTTTACAGGGACGATATTGAAATATACAGACAGGGAAGTACTCTGACTGCTGTAAATGTAATAGATGAAGAAAAGTATTTGTAC
This sequence comes from Clostridia bacterium, assembly GCA_030536675.1. Taxonomy (GTDB): domain Bacteria; phylum Bacillota; class Clostridia; order Lachnospirales; family CAG-274; genus Gallispira. Next base: position 3,454 of record JAUNPM010000123.1, read on the forward strand.
GGTGTTATAAATTCAGAAATGCCTTCATCTTGGAGCAGTGAGGCTCAAAAAGCCCAGGCTGTAGCCGCAAGAACATATATGGAAAGGTCAAAGGGCAAGCACGATATATATGACCTTTGCGACGGGGTACATTGCCAGGATTACAACGGAACAAAAAATGAAACCGAGGCGGGAATACAGGCTGTAAACGAAACAGAGGGATTATGTATATATTACAATGACGCTCTTATTGAGGCGGTTTATTTTGCTTCAGACGGAGGAGCAACAATTGACGGTGCAGAGGCGTGGGGTACTGAAACACCATACCTTAAGGGCAAGGTCGATACATATGAAAAGGAATATAAAGAGTGGACAAGAGAATTTACATACAGTGAGCTGACGGATATATTTGCCGCAAAGGGATACGATGTGGGCAATGTTGTAAAGCTGGAAGTAAAGTATAATGCAAACGGAATAGCAACGGAGCTTACAATAAGAGGTTCAAAGGGGCAGAAGGTTTTGACTAAAGAAGAAATAAGAACTGCTTTTTCCACGTCAAGCGGAGGAAGCTTAAATTCCAGAAACTTTGTGCTCTTAAACGGTGAAGAAGCAAGCGGAAGTTCTGTATATGCTCTTGGCTCAAGTGGGAATACAAATACTGTTGGAAGTAATGCGGCTGTCCAGAGCAGTGGAAAAACAGGCTTGGTTGCGGGAAGCATAATTGCTGAGAGCAGTAAGGGAACAAGCACTATTACAACTGCTTCGACAGCTGTAACGGGAAAGGCAGGAGTAGTGACGATTGCGGGAAAAGGAAACGGTCACAGCGTTGGTATGAGCCAGTATGGCGCAAAGGGTATGGCTGAAGATGGCTATAAATTTGACGATATACTTAAATTTTATTATACGGATGTTGAAATTAAGTAAGGATAGGTTGTTATTATGTTAAAAAGTGATTTTTATTATGATTTACCGGAAGAGCTTATTGCTCAAACTCCATTAAAAGACAGGTCTTCATCAAGACTTTTAGTACTTGATAAGGATACGGGAGAAATTGAGCATAAGGTTTTTACGGATATAAAGGATATGATACATTGCGGGGACTGTCTTGTTATAAATGAAACAAAGGTGCTGCCTGCAAGACTGATAGGAGCAAGAAAAGATACGGGAACAAGAGTTGAAATTTTGCTTTTAAAAAGAAATGAGGACGATACTTGGGAAACTATTGTTTACCCCGGAAAAAAAGCAAGACCCGGACATATAATTGAATTTGGCGGCGGACTTCTTGAGGCTGAAATCGTAGATGTCATCGATGAGGGCAATAGAATTGTTAAGTTTAAATATGAAGGAATATTTGAAGAAATACTTGATCAGCTGGGTGAAATGCCCCTGCCTCCTTATATTCACGAAAAACTTGAGGACAAAAACAGATACCAGACTGTTTATGCAAAAAATGAAGGCTCTGCTGCGGCTCCTACTGCGGGACTTCATTTTACACCGGAGCTTTTAAAAGAATTAAGCGAAAAGGGGGTCAAAATAGCAAGGCTTACTTTACACGTGGGACTTGGAACCTTTAGACCTGTTAAGGCTGAGGATATTAACGATCATAAAATGCATTCGGAATTTTATATGATAGACAGCGAAAATGCTGAAATCATAAACAGTACAAGAGAAAATGGCGGAAGAATAATAGCCGTTGGCACTACAAGCACAAGAACTCTTGAATCCATAGCCGATGATAACGGACATATAAGCCCTTCAAGTGGGTGGACGGATATTTTTATATATCCCGGATATAAATTTAAAATTGTTGATAATCTTATTACCAATTTTCATTTGCCTGAATCTACTCTTATTATGCTTGTAAGCGCTCTTGCGGGAAGGGAAAATGTTCTCAATGCTTATAGGGAAGCGGTAAAAGAAAAA
>JAUNPM010000124.1 GCA_030536675.1 Clostridia bacterium
GGCAGCGAGCCGGACAAAGACGAACTGTTGCAGGAAGACACAATAGGCATATTGTTAATTGTAAAATACTTATTAAGCTGTTCAAATGTTGCCGTTGCTCCTCCTCTTCTGCATGTACAGACAGCACATCCCGGCTTATATGCCATATATCCGCTGCAAATATAAAACAATCTGTCAAGAAAAGAAGTAATATCTCCGCTTGCCGCAGCATAATGCACAGGAGAGCCGAACACATATCCGTCCGCTTCCTTCACCTTGTCAATAACATCATTTAAAATATCATTATTTACGCATTTGCCGTTTTTTGAACAATATCCGCAGGCTCTGCAGCCGCTTACAACGTGACTTCCCACGTGTATAATCTCCGTATCGATACCATTTTCTTCAAGTGTTTTAGCAATTTCACAAAGCACCGTATATGTACAGCCCTTAGCTCTCGGACTGCCGTTAAATAATAAAACCTTCATATTTGAACCTCCATATTTACAAATATATTTTAGTATTATTTGAATTTAATAATGCCAAATTTTTATAAATTTAATTTTTCTTGCAGCAATAATAAGTCATAAAATAAGTTATCACTATTCTTTATTAAACACAGCTCTGTCAAGAGCCTTTTCCCTGTGAGAAACAATTGTTGTACATACAGCATCACCTGTAATATTAACAGCCGTACGCATCATATCAAGTATTCTGTCAATGCCCATAATAAGCGCAATGCCCTCTGTGGGAAGTCCTACAGATGAAAGTACCATAGCAAGTGTAACAAGCCCAACAGAAGGTACGCCTGCCGTACCTATAGAGGCAAGAGTAGCCGTAACAACAACAGTAACTAAGTTTCCAAAGCTAAGGTCAATTCCGTAAACCTGAGCGATAAATATAACCGCAACCCCCTGCATAATAGATGTACCGTCCATATTGACCGTAGCACCGAGAGGAATTGTAAAGGATGAAATTTTTCTTGAAACTCCCATTTTTTTATCAAGAGTGTCTATAGATAAAGGAATAGTAGAATTTGATGTAGCCGTTGTAAAAGCAAATGTCATAACAGGGAAAAATTTCTTTAAAAAGTTCATAGGATTAAGTCTTGTTATTACAAAAAGCAGAATTTGATATACAATAAAGCACTGAATAAATAAAGCAAGAGTAACAGAACCCATATATTTTAACATAGGTAAAAAAGCATCAAATCCAATGCCTGCAAAAGTCTTTGAAATAAGACAAAATACACCTATAGGTGCCGCTTTCATAACAGACATTGTCATCTCCATCATAATATCGTTAAACTGGCTAAAGAAATTTGCAACATTGGAAGCCCTTGAACCCAGCTTAGCAAGCATAATACCTACAAACAAAGCAAAAACTATAATAGGCAGCATATCCCCGTCAGCCATTGCTCCTATGGGATTTTTAGGTATAATATTCAGTAAAGTATCAACAAGGCTTGTGGCTTCCCCCGCACTTACATTGCCTGTTTCAACATTGGCAAGATTGACCCCCACGCCGGGATCAATAACAGACGCTACCATCAAAGCAACACAAACAGCAACGGCAGTTGTAAAAATATAGAAAATAACAGTCTTAATTCCTACCTTACCCAAAGTCTTTGTATCACCTATAGCCATACTTCCGCATACAAGAGAACAAAAAACAAGAGGTACAACAAGCATTTGCATAAGTCTTATAAAGCCCTGTCCTATAACATAAAGAATACCATTTATTATAACAGTATCTCTTAAATAGCCTTCCGGCATAAAATAATGTATCAATACACCTAAAACTGCGCCGCCAATAAGCGCAATAAATATTTGTGTTGACAATCCTATTTTTCTTTTGTTTTCTTCAGCCATATTAAACTAATCCCCCTGTCTTTGCAATGTGCTCTTTTAATGCCATCTTCCATTCACAGGGTTCTGTAAGCCCGTCAATTCTCAGCATCATATTGTCAAGAACCGAATAACTGCCCTTTTCTGTTTCAACAGGCTTAATTACGATCTGATCCATTTTGTCTGCATTTTTAAGAATTTCAAGAGCAAATTCATATCTGCTGCAGCTGCCCTTACATACTGCGTGATAAATACCAAAGCAGTCATTCTCTATAAACTGCATAACCACCTTGGCAAGCTCCTTTGCACTTGTGGGAGATGCATAGCTGTTTACGGAGACCTCAAGCTCACTCTTTTTGCCAACAGCCTCAAGAACAGTATTTACAAAATCCTTTCCCGTACCATACACCCATGAGCTTCTTATAATAACGTATCTGTTTGAAAGATCGGTTATAAATTTTTCACCTGCATATTTAGACTTACCATACATTGTTTTAGGATGGACACTGTCAAATTCATTGTATGGTCTTTCCTGAACAGCGTCAAAAACATCATCCGTTGAAAGCTGTATAAGCTTAGCCTCAATTGACTGCGCCTCAACAGCAAGATTTCTTGGTCCAATGGCATTTACGGCATATGCCTTGTCGGGATATTGTTCACAAATATCAATATCCGTAATTCCCGCACAGTTAATAATAACATCGGGTCTTGTGTTTGTAATGTATCTGTGGACAATATTTCTGTCAGTTACATCGACCTCGTTTATATCCGTAAGATACAGCTTATATTTCATACAGTCAAGCATTTCCTTAAGAGCAGAGCCCACGTGACCTCCCGCTCCAACTATCCATACCTTTTTCATTTCCCTTCCTCCTGTTTTAAAAGCATATTTTTATAAATATTAAGCATATTTTGGGCAAATATAATGTCGGAATATTCCACACCCTTTTTATAGCTTTCATTTACCATACTTTCATAATTAGTGCGTATTTTTTTATACCCCTCTGTAAATTCACTTTCCGTTTTATACGATACTCCGTTTACTCCCTCTTCCAAAACATTTTTAAGACAATCGTCATATCTTACAAGGAGAGGCTTCCCCGAAGCCAGAGCCTCAATATATGTAAGTCCCTGTGTTTCACTTGTTGAACCGCTTACAAATATATCCCCCAAAGCATAATAGAGCTCTATTTCATTCCACGGCACAGCTCCCGTAAAAACAGTATTTTTTTCAAGTCCGTATTTTTTTATATCTTTTTTTAAATTATCTTCTTCGGGACCGTCACCTACAATAACAAATTTAAAATTATCTTCATTCTTTAATAAATTTGCCAAAAATTTTATTATTTCATTTAAATTTTTTTCCTTTGCAAGCCTTCCCACATAAATAAAAGTATTTACGTCATTTTCTATATTATATTTTTCTTTTAGTTTTTCAACCTTATCCATATCAGGCTTACTGAACTTTTCATAGTTTACACCAGTTGCCTGAACAAAAATTTCTCTTTTAACTCCGTAATTTTTTAAAAGCTCATTTACCTTGTCCGTAGGCACAACTACTGCACGTGCGTGATTGCAGGTTTCTTTACTGAACTTTCTTACAATATTTTTCATTATTTTGCTGTTGCAGCCCGGTATTCTTAAATAATGTGTATAGTCCTCATAAACCGTATGATATGTGTGTATAAAAGGAATATTATACTTATAGGCACTTTTCCTTGCCAAGTGTCCCATTTCAAACTCGGTTTGAGAATGAATAATATCCAAATTAAGAGTACCCACTTTTTTAAGTGCTTTGTATACATTAAAGCAACACAGCCGCCTGTCCTTAACAAGGAGGAAAGGAATACTTGTTTCTCTTATAACATTATTTTCCTTAACATATTCAACGGAATTTTCGGGAGCAAACACAAAAACCTCCTGTCCCAAAAATTCAAGTCCCCTCTTCAACTGCTGAACAGATGTTGCAACACCGTTTATTTCAGGATAATAGGTATCGGTGAATATACCTATTCTCATAAAAATCACCCTCTTTACTTTTCTTTTTAAAATTCAACAATTTCCGTTTTATTAACAGCTTCCTCTATAAGCTCGTCAAGTCCCGGGATTTTTCTTTCTATGGATTCTATAATTGACTTTTTAGGCTTTGTTTCAGGGTGCCTTGCCACAAACACCGTACAGCAGTCCTCATAAGGTCTTATTGAAATATCATAAGTTCCTATACTTACGGCAACATCAATTATTTCCTGTTTATCCATAGCACAAAGAGGTCTTAACACAGGCATTTCTGCAGCCGAATCAATAGCCGCAATTGCCTCCATTGTCTGACTTGCCACCTGCCCTATGCTGTCCCCTGTTACAAGAGCCAAGGACTTGTTTTTTTCAGCTATTTTCTGAGCCGCCTTAAGCATAGCCCTTTTAAGAAGTATTGTCATTTTTTCGGGAGGAGTGCTTTCATATATTCTAAGCTGTGTTTCCGTAAAAGGCACAATATGCAGCTTAAAACTTCCCGTATATTGCGCAATTTGTTCTGCTATGTCCAAAACCTTTTGCTTGGCTCTTTCCGAAGTATATGGCGGTGAATCAAAATAGCAGGCTTCTATCTCAACACCTCTTTTTGCCGTCAGAAATGCAGCAACAGGGCTGTCGATTCCCCCTGACATAAGCACCGTAGCCTTTCCGCTTGCACCGTAAGGCAAACCGCCCTTTGCTTTTATGACCTTGCTGTAAACATAAGCATTGTTTCTAAGCTCAACCATTAAAGTTACCTGAGGATTATGTACGTCCACAGTAAGATTTTCAATATTATGAAGTATATATCCGCCTACATCTGCGCTTACTTCATTTCCCGTCAAAGGGTATCTTTTGTCTGAACGCTTTGTAACTACCTTAAATGTTACCCCGCCATTGGGAAAATGCTCCTTAAAGTGAATTAAAGCGTGTTTTCTAAGGCTCTCAATACTCTGATCCTCAAACTCAATTCCCGGGCAAACTGCCGTTACACCTAAAATCTTCAAAACAATAGGTATAACCGTATCATAATCAAATTCTCCCTCTTCATTTACAACAAGTATTCTTCCCTGCTCCTTGTAAACTCTGTATCCATTGTAAGGCTCAAGTCTTTTAATTATTGTCCATATTAATTTGTTTTCAATTAAATATCTGTTTTTGCCTCGTATGGCAATTTCACCATACTTGACTAAAAGTACATTTCTCATTGATTTTCTCCTTATAATACTTCTGAGCATATGCTCTTATTATTTTTTCAATCTCTTTGTTTTTGTATGTAAGCCCTTGAATAAATTAACAAACCACCTTAATCGCCCGCCTGTATTAAAAAACCTAACACCCACAATACGTATAGGGGCTACTTTCTTTGGAAACAAAATCTCTTTAATGCTTTTCATATAATGTCTTCCTTTCCCTGTTACAAATATATGATACTAAACAACGTGCGCAGTAATAATAGTTTAACAATAATATTGAAGCA
>JAUNPM010000125.1 GCA_030536675.1 Clostridia bacterium
AAAATATTTAATAATTTGTTTTCAATTTTATATTTTTTAATTATTTCGGAAGAAAAGCCTATGGCAAAAACCGAAGTAAAGGAATAGAGAAATCCCAAATCAAATATATAATATGGATTATACATTAAAAGTACGCAGCATATAATTGAAGTTGATGACAGCAAATCGTATTTTCTGCTTATTAAGCCGCTTAATATGTAGAGAAACATCATTAATGAAGCTCTTACTACCGACGGACTTGCTCCCGCAAGTATAGTATAAAATATGAGAAAAAGAGCTGTCAGCAGTGAGGAAGGGTATCTGCCCAAAGGGCGGAGCAAAAAAAGAACCAAGCCTGCCAATATTGAAATGTGAAGTCCCGAAACTGAAATTATATGCACAATACCTGCATTTTGATATAATTTATATGTTTCATCGTCTAAATCATTTCTGTCACCAAGAAGCATTGCTGTTATAAGTCCCGCTTCTTTTTGTGGATACAGCTTGTTTATTGTGTTTTGAAACATATAAGACACTTTTTTAATATTACCGTAAAGTGTATTTTTATGTCCTGTTACAACAATACTGTCGGGAAAGGTTTTATATTGTATTTTCTTTGTTTTAAAGTATATTATTTCGTTAAAATCAGCATTGTTTCTCTTAACATTTCCGTGCTTTAAAAGGGAAGTAAATTTCACCGTATCACCGATTTGCAGCTCCTTATCCGTATACATAAACATATTTATGTTTTGTTTTATGGTGCTTTCGCCGTAAGACAATTGAGAAGCTGTAATATTATACTTAAATGTGTCATCATAGGTATTAGCTTTTTCATTAACTATGGCATTTATTTTTACTGGGTATTCTGTATCTGCCAGCATATCAATATTTTTATCCGTATAAAGCCCGGAAACCGATCCTACGGCAAATGCAGTCAAAAAAGGAACAAAAAACATAAAATATAAAAGATTTTTGCGGCAAATACAAATGCTTACCGTAATTACAAAGGTCAAAAATACGCATACGTATATAAATAAAGCATTTGTAATATAAATTCCCGATAAAATTCCCAGTATGGTGTATATAAGTATATAAATTGCAGGACGCAGCATAAGAAATACCTCGTATAAATTATATATATTTATTAAGGGGGCAGTATTTACAACTATTCGTAAAACACAAGTTTTACGAATAGTTAATGTGATTTTTCCCTTATATATTGCTTACAGCATTAAAAGCGCAAGTATTTTATATATACAAATACCTGCGCTTTAATAACATAATTATTTATTATTTGATTCCCTTAACCTCGTAGCCTGCATCCTCTACGGCTTTTTTTAAGGCATCGTCACTGACATCTCCGCTGACCTCGGCACACTTATTTTCAAGTGAAACCTTAACTTCCGTAACACCTTCAACAGATTTAAGAGCTTTTTCAACGTGTGCAACACAGTGACCGCACATCATACCTTCGATACTTATTTTTTTCATTTTTGATTCCTCCTTGTTATTCTCATTGTTATTTAAGGCTGTATTTTGTTTTATTTTCTTGTCTTTTTTTGAACTATACATATTGAACAGATTAAGCCTTAAAGCATTTGAAACAACACAAAAGCTTGACAGGCTCATTGCCGCCGCACCAAACATAGGATTTAATTCCCAGCCGAATAATGATATAAACAGACCTGCGGCAAGAGGAATACCTATAATATTATATATAAACGCCCAAAAAAGATTTTCGTGAATATTTTTAAGAGTGGCTCTGCTAAGCCTTATTGCAGCAGGTACGTCACTTAATCTGCTTTTCATAAGCACAATGTCTGCCGCATCAATTGCTATGTCCGCTCCCGCACCTATGGCAATTCCTATGTCTGCTCTTGTAAGAGCGGGTGCGTCATTTATGCCGTCGCCTACCATTGCCACCTTTCCCTTTTCCTTAAGCTCTCTTATTACACTTTCTTTTCCATCGGGAAGAACTCCCGCAATTATTTCGTCTACACCTGCTTGTTTGCCTATTGCTCTTGCGGTTTTCTCATTATCTCCCGTAAGCATTACAACGTGTATACCCATATTTTGCAACTCTCTGACAGCCTTTGAGCTGTCCTCTTTTATTACGTCCGCAACGGCTATTATTCCCATTAATTTATCATTTTTTGAAAAAAGCAAGGGTGTTTTGCCACTGTCGGCAAGTTTTTCCGCTTCCTCCCGTATTTTGCTCTCTGTTGTGATTTTACTTCCTATGAATTTTAAACTTCCTCCCGTAATTTCATTACCGTCTAATCTGCCCTTTAGTCCGTTACCCGGAAGTACAACAAATTCATCAACTTCATTGCTCTTAATATTTTTTTCCTCTGCAATTTGAATTATTGCCTTAGCAAGAGGGTGCTCGCTTTTCTTTTCAAGGGAATAGGCTAAATACAAAAGCTCCTTTTCACTTATACCCTCTGCGGGCATAATATCCGTAACCTTAGGTTCTCCCTTTGTTATGGTTCCCGTTTTATCAAGAGCTATAATATTTACCCCTCCCGCCTCCTCAAGAGATGCGGCAGTCTTAAAAAGTATGCCGTTTTTAGCGCCCATACCGTTGCCTACCATAATTGCAACAGGTGTTGCAAGCCCCAAGGCACAGGGACAGCTTATAACAAGAACAGAAATGCCTCTTGCAAGTGCAAAGCCTGCGCTTTCTCCCAGAAGCAGCCAAACGATTATTGTAATAACTGCAATGGATATAACAACAGGCACAAACACACCCGATACCTTGTCGGCAATTTTTGCTATAGGTGCTTTTGTGGCAGAGGCATCGCTTACCATTTTTATAATTTGAGAAAGAGTTGTGTCTTCGCCTACTCTTGTTGCTTCACAGCGTATGAACCCCGATATATTAATTGTTGCAGAGGATACACTGTCGCCTATGCTTTTGTCCACGGGAATACTTTCACCTGTAAGTGTTGCTTCATTTACGGCACTTGCTCCCTCTGTTACAATACCGTCTGCGGGTATGCTTTCGCCAGGTCGAACCACAAATATGTCACCCTTTTTAAGCTGTTCCACAGGTATTGTTTCTTCTTTGCCGTTTTTAAATATTACGGCTGTTTTTGGCGCCAGCTTCATAAGCCCCTTAAGAGCGTCGGTGGTTTTCCCTTTGGACCTTGCTTCAAGCATTTTACCGACCGTAATAAGCGTAAGTATCATTGCGGCAGATTCAAAATAAAACTCGTGCATATACACCATTGCAGCTTCCGAACCGCCCTTTACCTGTGCCTCTGTCATTGCAAAAAGCGCATATGTGCTGTATACAAATGCCGCTCCCGAGCCCAGTGCAACAAGAGTGTCCATATTGGGTGCCTTGTGTATCAAGCCCTTAAAGCCGCTTATAAAGAATTTGCCGTTTATTATCATAACTGCTATTGTAAGAAGCAGCTGAACAAGTCCCATTGCCACGTGATTGTCATTAAAAAGCGATGGCAAGGGCCAGCCCCACATCATATGTCCCATTGAAAAATACATAAGCACAATTAAAAATATCAAGGACCATATGAGCCTTTTTTTCATAAGGGGTGTTTCTTTGTCCTCAAGAGCACTTTCCTTTTCACTTGATTTTGTATCATTTTTTAATGAAGCTCCGTAGCCTGCGTCAACTACTGCCTTTATGATCGCCTCCTTTGATGCCGTACCTTCAACTCCCATTGAATTTGTAAGAAGGCTTACTGAACAGGAAGTCACTCCCTCAACCTTTGATACAGCCTTTTCAACTCTTGCGCTGCAAGCGGCACAGCTCATACCTGTTACATTATATTGTTCCAAATTGTTCACCACCCTTTATTTCATAAGCTTCTGCAGTGTTGACACAAGCTCATCTATAATATCGTCATTTCCCGCTCTTATATTGTCGGCAACGCAGCTTTTAATATGATTTGAAAGAAGCTCTTTGTTAAATGCATTTAATGCCGCTGTAGCCGCCGCCACCTGAATAAGTATGTCGGTGCAGTAAGCGTCCTTTTCAACCATACCCTTTATTCCTCTTATTTGCCCTTCTATTCTGTTGAGCCTGTTTATTAAGGCTCTGTATTCCTCCTCGGAACGTTCCTTTGTCTTGTGACAGCAGTCAACAGCACAGCTGTTGTGCTTGCTGCAACATTCCTTATCCATAGATTACACCTCTTTTTGTAAAATTTATTATATCCTTTTTTATAATAATATACCCTAGAGGGGTATTTGTCAAGTCTTTTTACAAAAAAATTAGGATCACTTAAATGTAAGTGATCCCATAATTTAAACTACCTGTTTATTTTTCCATTTTCCGCTTTTATATCTTATAATAAAGCATACTGCTCTTACGCACCAGTCCATAATCATAGCTACCCAAACGCCGAAAACTCCAAGTCCCATATATTTACCTATAATGTAACTGAATATAACTCTGCATATCCACATTGATATAACAGAGGTTATCATACTGAATTTAACATCTCCTGCCGCTCTGAATACACAGGGCAGTATAAAGGCAAAGGGCCATATAATGACCGCACTGATACCGTGAAGTACAAGGATATGAGTTGCCGCCGTTGCTGCCATTTCAGACAGATTGTAGGCTTTCATAATGAAAGGCATACATATAAATGTAATGCTTACTGTAATTATTACACCTATGTAAGCATATATATGCAGTTTTTTTGTATAATAGCTTACCTGTTCGTAATCTCCCGCACCTACACATCTTGAAATTACGGTTATCATAGCAAGACATATAGCCATACCCGTCAGATTTTGGAAATTAGCCACAATGTTGCTTATTGCATTTGCGGCTATTGCATATGTGCCGAAGGTCGAAACAAGACTAAGCACAAGTATTTTTCCAAGCTGGAACATACTGTTTTCCATACCGTTAGGTACGCCTATGTAAAGTATTCTTTTTACCATATTAAAATTTATTTTGTATTTAAGAGATTTGTTTATGTGTAAAGGCAAATTTTGATCAAGCAGCAAATATACGATTACAACAGCTGCAAACATTCTTGAAACAAGAGTAGGTATTGCAACACCCTCCGTACCGAATTTAAGTCCGTATACAAGAATTGCATTTCCTCCCACATTTATTAAGTTCATTATAATTGAAACCTTCATTGATACCTTAGAATTGCCCATTGAGCGGAATATTGCCGCACCGCAGTTATAAAGTGCAATGAAAGGTATTGATGCAGTAACAATAAGCAAATATGTATTTGCGTGCATTTCAACATCGGGTTCGATTTGACCGAACACACCCTCAAGTATGAGTTTTTTGCATAAATACACAAGAATCATAATTACTGTGGAAGCTATGGTTACAAACCAAA
>JAUNPM010000126.1 GCA_030536675.1 Clostridia bacterium
GATGAGTTTTAACTTCATCATACTTTTTATAATAAAAATCATTATAAGCGGAAACATGGTTTTTAACTGAATTTGCAGCTTCAATCAGATAATATCTTAAATATCTGTTTCCTGATTTTGACAAAGAAGTATCTTCAGCTTCAAAGTTTCCTGATTGCTTTTTAGTCCACACTAAGCCTGCGTATTTAGCTAAGGCATTTGAAATGTCAGAGGCTATAGGAGGACCTGTGTTTATAAGACTTGTAACAAACAATTCACAGTCCCACGCAGTAATTGAAATGACAGAGAGAGTAACACCTCCCGAAACAGCCCCTCTTCCCGAAAACAATCCCGACAAGTATACAAAGGCGGGAGCGGCTATTTGTATGAAACAGCACACAGACCTTATTGACAGACTGGCAAAGTCTGAAAAATTTATTGAAGCTAAGGGACTTAACAAAATAAGGTTAGGGAAAAAGGGCGGTATCGGACTTGTATCCGTAGGCTTGGTAAATAACTATGCAAGAGAGGCATTTGAAGAGCTTACAATGGCAGGTGTAGATGTAAGCGGGATATCAACACTTGAGCTTGCGGCAACACTTCCATATGCCGTTAATAAAATTGATGAGCTTTTGGAAAATTGTTCAACTGTAATAGTGTGCGAGGAGCTTGAGCCTCATCTTGAAAAATTTATATATATGGAGGCATACAAGAAAAATTACAGTATAAAAATAATAGGCAAAGAGGACGGTACATACAAGAGAATAGGTGAATACAATGCATCTACAGTTGTTGCAGGCGTCTGTAAGGCACTTGGCATAGATGTTCCTGCTGCGCTTACTGCGCCTAAGGTGGATTCGGAAAAGCATTGTGCCGCAAGACCTATAGGTGTGTGTGCAGGCTGTCCCCACAGAGGAACATATATGGCTCTTGAGGCAGGAATAAAGAAGGCTGGCTATAAAAAGGAAGAGGTTATGATAACAGGTGACATAGGCTGTACTATACTGGGCACAATGCCTCCCTTTAATATACTTTGGACAGAGCTTGCAATGGGCGCAAGTATTCCTCTTGCTCAGGGTGTTATATACAGCAATGTACAAACTCCCGTTATTGCCACAATAGGCGACTCTACATTTTTCCACGCAGGTATTCCGGGACTTGTAAACGTGCTTCAGCACAACATTAATATTACAGTAGTGATTATGGATAACGGCTGGACAGCAATGACAGGTATGCAGGTGAACCCCGGCACTATTCAGGAATATCAGCAGGGCAAGTGGCATCAGCTTGATATTGAAAAGGTAGTAAAGGGTCTTGGAGTTGAACAGCTCTATGTTGTGGATCCTTATGAATATGATAATATGGCAGATGCAATTGCCGACGCAGTGAGCAAAAGCGGTGTAAAGGTCATTCTTGCAAGACGTGAATGTGCTATTCAGGCTGCAAGAAGAGGTGTAAAATACAGCCCTGTTACACTTTATTCCGACAAGTGCATTAAGTGCAAAAAGTGTATCAATGTTACAGGCTGTCCTGCTATAAGTCTGGGCGAGAGCAGCATTGAGATCGATAAGGCTCAATGTAACGGCTGTGGACTTTGTACAAAGGTTTGTCCTTTTGACGCACTGGTAAAGTAAATATAGGAGGTAAGCATTATGGCAAATTATTATGATATATATATTGTAGGCGTAGGTGGCCAGGGTGTGTTGACAATAGCTGACATTATTACCTTAACTGCCACAAGTAAGGGTATTAATGTAAATTATTATCCGACAAAGGGTATGGCACAGCGAGGAGGCTTTGTAAAGGCGCAGTTAAGACTGGGCAGAAGTAGCGGAAATTTTGGACCGAGCATACCTGAGGGTGGAGCCGACCTGGTGGTATCAATGGAGTTATCGGAAACCTTAAAGGCTATACGATATGCTAAGGAGGGTGCAGATTTTGTTGTACTTGGAAATCATTTTAATCCTATAGCGGTTATGCTGGGCAAGGCGCCTTATCCTTCTGAAGAAACTGTTATAGGTGAGATAAAGAAATACGGAGGAAAAGTAAATTTCTTAAAGCCCGAAGAGGTGCCCGACTTTGCAAGAGATAATCTTTATACTTTAGGTGCAATTTACAAAAACACAGGTCTTAAAAAGCTGTTTTCACAAAGTGAGATCGAAAAGACTGTTGCAGACAGATGGCCTAAGGTGGCAGAGGGAAATATTAAAACCTTTAGAGCGGGACTTGAAGCTGAAATATATAACTAAGAGGGTGAGAGTATGGAATTAAAGGAAATGTTTTCCCCCCGATGGTGTGGCTGTGTTTGGCTCCGCATCGGAGGGTAAGCTTGCAAATGTTCTTATAAACAGAATATTAGACGGCGGTATGAATAAGGTATATGCGGTAAATCCAAAGGGACTGGGTGTAAGAAGCGCAAAGGGCTATACATCTGTTTCGGATATAGAAGAAAGAGTTGATATGGCGGTCATTGCGGCTCCTGCAAAAACCGTATCGGGAATTATGGAGGATTGCGGCAAAAAAGGAATTAAGGCTGCTGTAATCATAAGTTCGGGATTTTCGGAGGCAGGCAATAAGGAAGGTGAAGAGGAGGTAATGAGCATAGCAAGGAAATATGGCATACGCTGTATAGGACCTAACTGTGCGGGACTTGTAAACACTCACAGCAATTTGACGGCTACTCTTGAAACTATGCCTCCCAAGGGCGGAATATCCATTATTTCTCAAAGCGGTGCTGTAGGAGGAGCGTTTATGGCTCTTTCAGCAAATGACGGCGTAGGTGTATCTAAATTTTTAAGCTACGGCAACGGAGGTGATTTGACAGTACTTGAGCTTTTGGACTATTTAAATGATGCTGAAACAAGGGTAATTGCTCTTTATTTGGAAACTATACCAAACGGAAGAGAATTTATGGAGGCAGTTAAGTCAGTTACCGCAGTTAAGCCCGTGGTAGTTGTTAAGTCCGGGCGCACTGCAACAGGGCAAAGAGCAGCTCTTTCTCACACAGGCTCAATGGCAGGTGCGGACAATATAGTAAATGCCGCATTAAGACAGTGCGGAGCAATTCGTGTGGATACACTTCAAGATATGTTTGATGTTTGCAAGGGATTTTCACTTTTGCCTGAAATGCAGGGAAGAAGACTTGCCGTTGTTACCAATTCCGGGGGTCCCGGTGTTATGACTACCGACAAGGCAGAGAATCTTAAAATACAGGTGAACGAGCCTACAGAAAAATTGAAAGAAGAGCTTTCGGAATTTCTTCCTGCCTTTGCGGGATTAAGAAATCCTATTGACCTGACTGTTGAGGGCACGGGAGAGCAGTACAGCAAGGCTGTGGAGCTTACATTAAAGGAAAATGACGGCGCTGCTGTAGTTTATGTGGGTACTCCTTATTTAAAGTCTATGCCTGTTGCGGAGGGCATAGTAAAGGCATATAAGAAAACAGGCAAGCCCGTAATGGCAATGATGCTTGTGGGATCGGACATAGAGGAAAGCATAGAATATTTGAGAGAAAACAACGTACCTTGTTTTGAATCGGGAGAAAAGGCTGTAACAGTGCTTTCATATATGGCAGATTATTTTGAATATAAATCAAAGTCTGAGGCTGTTCACTGCTTTGAAAGAGTTGAAAGCCGAGGCAAACTCTTTAATGAGAAAAAACGTCTTTTAGATCCTGAGGCTATGGCATTTCTTGCAGAGCATGGTATACCTACTCCTGAAATAGTGTTTGCAAAGAACGAAAAAGAGGCTGTTGAAATGGGAAGTGCTCTTGAATATCCTTTGGTTATGAAGGTGGTTTCTCCCGAAATAATACATAAGTCCGACTGCGGCGGTGTAAAGCTCAACATTGACAGTAAGGAGAAAATATCAAAGGCTTTTAAGGAAATAGAAGCTGCCGCAGAAGGAAAGGATTTCCGAGGAGTAATGATGTATCATATGCTTGACGGGGACAGAGAGGTCATACTTGGTTTAACAAATGACGTACAGTTCGGACCTGTCGTGGCGTTTGGTATGGGCGGTATATATACGGAGGTATTAAAGGACATTACATTTAGGGTGGCTCCCGTTTCAAAGGAAACTGCAAAGGAAATGATAAGGGAAATAAAGATGTATCCCATTCTAAAAGGTATTAGAGGCAAAAAAGGAATAGATGAGGAAAGTCTTGCAAATGCCATATCTGATTTTTCTAAATTTCCATTTATGTATGAAGATATACAGGAGGCCGACTTAAACCCTGTGTTTGCATATGCTGACGGAATAAAAGCAATTGATGTAAGAATACTGAGTAAGTAAGTTAAAAAATAATCAGCATAACTTAAAATTTTTATGTTTGCTGTTTATTAAATATAATTTAAGTGACAAGGGTGTCTGTTTTTTAGGCACCCTATTTTTATGAAATGGAGGAATTAATATGAAAAAGAAATTTTTAGCTCTTATAACAGCGGCTGCAATGGTTATTTCCCTTGCAGGCTGCGGAGGAACTTCAAGCAGTTCGGGAGGAGAGCAGTCAGAAGGTGAAAACGGAGAAAATCCAGATACTACTACAATTGCTTTCAGTACGTGGACAGGCTATGCACCGTTTTTTGTTGCAAGAGATGCAGGTATTTTTGAAAAGAACGGTGTAGATGTTACACTTACAATTATGGAAAGTGCAAGTGACAAGAAGGCGGCTATGGCGGCAGGACAGATAGACGGAGTTGCTGAAACCGTTGATACGAGCACTATGTCACTGGCAGCGGGTCAGGATCACGTGCAGGTGCTGGCACTTGATACATCATATGGCGGCGACGGTGTTGTTGCTAAGAAGGAAAATACATCAATAACTGATTTAAAGGGAAAGCAGGTAGCCTTGGACACATCAGGCGGTGCGAGTATCTTCTATTTTAATTACCTTTTAAAGGAAAACAATATGACTATGGAGGACGTTGATGTTCAAAATATGTCATCTGGTGATGCAGGGGCGGCATTTGTGGGAGGCAATGTTGATGCAGCCGTTACATGGGAGCCTTGGCTTACAAAGGCTAAGGAAACAGACTTTGGTACAGTATTGGCAGACAGCTCCACTGCTCCCGGTGTAATTGTGGACACGCTTAATTTCTCTTCTGAATTTATTGAAAAATATCCTAACACTGTACAAAAAATTGTGGATTCGTGGTATGAGGCGGTAGATTATTATAACAATAATACTGATGAGTCTGTTGATATGATGGCTAAGGGATTTTCTATGGATGCAGATGATTTTAAGGATACTCTTTCCACTATTAAGTATTATGGCAAGGAAGAAAACGTTGATTATTT
>JAUNPM010000127.1 GCA_030536675.1 Clostridia bacterium
AATACTATAAAATTAAGCAAAAAATAACATAAATTTAATAATAAGGTAATTTAATTAATTTATTTGGTTATAATATACAACTTTTTAGAAGTATTTTTGTGAAAAATTAATAAGCAGCAAAGGTCTAAAAATTTATACAGGTTCATATTATAGTATAAGAATCGGTATGGAGGTTAATTATGAATAGTTTTGACATATACAAGGATATATCTAAACGTACGGACGGAGATATATACATAGGTGTTGTGGGACCTGTAAGAACAGGCAAATCAACTTTTATAAAAAATTTTATGGAAAAGCTGGTTATTCCCAATATTGAGAACGAATATGTAAGAACAAGGACACAGGATGAGCTTCCGCAATCGGCTGAAGGCACTGCCATTATGACTACAGAGCCTAAATTTGTGCCTAATGAGGCTGTCAAAATAAAGCTTGAGGGGAACATAAATCTCAATGTCAGATTAATAGACTGCGTTGGCTACATAGTTGAGGGAGCGGGAGGACATATTATTGATAATAAGCCGAGAATGGTTTCAACACCATGGTCGGAGCAGAAAATGCCCTTTGCTCAGGCGGCAGAGCTTGGAACTCAAAAGGTAATAAGAGATCATTCCACTATTGCGGTGGTGCTGACAAGCGATGGAACAATCACAGATATTCCAAGAGAAAATTACATTAACAGTGAAGCAAGGGTAATAAAAGAGCTTAAGGATATTGATAAGCCTTTTGTTATAGTGCTTAATTCCGCTGCTCCAAATTCAGAGGAAACACTTAAAATTGCGGAGCAAATGGAGAATAAATATGGCTGCAGGGTAATAGTTACCGACTGTAAAAATATGAGCAGAGATGATATAAACGAAATAATGGAGGAGGCTCTTTATCAGTTCCCTCTTTGTGAAATTGACGTTAATGTACCTAAATGGCTTGAGGCAATGCCTCAAAATCATTGGCTTAAAGAAAGTATTGTAAATTCGGTCAGAGAAATGGGGCAAAAAATAAAGGGTGTAAGAGATATTGATAAAAATATAAATACTCTTGAAGAAAATGAAAACATTAAAAAAATTTATTCAGATGACATTAATTTGGGAGAGGGAAAAGTAAATATAGAGGTCAGCTTAATTGATAAGCTCTTCTACAATATACTTTCTGAAACCACGGGTATGGCTATAGAAAGCGAATATGAGCTTATATCAATGATGAAACAGCTTTCGGAGGCAAAAAGGGCTTATGACAAAATTAAATTTGCCCTTGATGAGGTCAATAAAAAGGGCTATGGTATTGTTACTCCGTCCGTTGAGGAGATGAATGTTGAAGAGCCCGAAATACTCAAGCAGGGGAACAGATACGGGATCAAGATAAATGCGGAAGCTCCAAGCATACATATGATAAAGACAAACATAAAAACAAGTGTTGCTCCTATAGTGGGAAGCGAGGAGCAGTCAAAGGAGCTTGTGTCTTATTTGAACAGTCAATATAAAGACGATCCTCAAAATATATGGGATTATAACATATTCGGAAGAAGCCTTAAGGACCTTATAACCGATGATTTAAATGCAAAGCTTTTGAGAATGCCTGAGGATACTCAATACAAGTTTAAGGAAACCTTGCAGAAAATCATAAACGAAGGCAACGGCGGGCTTATATGCATAATGCTGTAGCATATTTTGGTCTGAAGCTCTCAATGGGAATTAAATTGAGAGCTTTTGGCTGATATATTGACAAATGATGAAAAAAGATGTATATTAAGTTAGGAAAAGCTAACTAATATATTAAGAAGGAAGAGGATAAATATGGGAACAGTTATTATTTGTGCATTGCTTATTTTAATTGCCGTTTATGCAGTGATAAGCTACAGAAAGAAGATATCAAGCGGCTGCTGCGGAGGCGGTGACAGTGAGGTTAAAATAAAGCCTAAGGACGGCAATAGGTCTAATTATGAGCATAGTGCCACAATACATATAGGGGGAATGTCCTGCCAAAACTGTGCCGTAAGAGTTGAAAATGCTTTTAATAAAACAGATGATTATTACGCAAGGGTAAATATTCATAAAAAAAGCGGAGAAATTTTGTCTAAAAAAATTATAACGGAAGATGATGTGAGGGAAATAATTGAAAAATGCGGATATACTTTAACGGGTATGTCTGTTGAAAAATAAGATGTATTTAAAAGAACGTATAAAATTTTGTTAAAAAATAAACTTACAATAATTTTAAAATTGCTCTTTACAAATAGGTCTTGTTGTGGTATACTACAACTAATTTCAAATAAATGTCGATGATTAAGAGGAGTAATCTTAAGCTGAGGTTACAGAGAGCTGACGGAAGGTGCAAGTCAGTGCTGAGGTTTTTGATGAATGGACTTATGAGACTTGCGGTGAAAGGTTTGTTTTTGTACGGACTTATTAGCAGGCAACGGGTTCTCCCGTTATAGGGACAGGATATGTTAGTATCTGTGATTGGTGGCTTAACTTGGCGTATTTTCGACCTTGTCCAATTCGGACAGGGTCTTTTTTTATTCACCGGCTTAAGTAAATAAAAATTAAATCTCAACAATTCTCTGTCGGCAGATTGAAATTTAAAAGTATTTTTTATAAGGAGAATTTGACTATGAGAAATTTAAGAACTTACGTAAGAGAATTTTCGGGAGATACGGAAACTCCCATTACTATTTTTTACAAATATGTGGGAAATGAAAAGGGTTTTTTACTTGAAAGCCGAGGAGAAGGAAAAACAAACTTTTCCATTATGGGAAAAAATCCTATGGCTGTTTTAAAGGGCGATGATGAGCTTGAAATAAATGAAAGAGGTAAAATCACCGTTTATAAGGGCAGGCTTCTTGACGGTGTGAGAGAGTATGTTAAAAGCTTTAATGTAATTGACGATAACGGACTCCCTTTTACAGGCGGTGCCGTAGGCGCAATGGGATATGACATTATAAGACAATATGAAAAAATTCCAGATGAAAATAAGGAAATAATAAACACACCCACAGTGCACTTAATGGTTTTTGATGAGTTTGTTATATATGATCACTTACACGACAGGATAAAAATAGCAGTGCTTGCGGAAAACAGTGAGGACGCAGAAAGCGTACTTGACAGAATGGAAAGAGAAATAAAATCCTCAATACCCGCAGAGCACTATGCTGTTAAAGAGCCTAAGCCTATTAAGTTTACATCAAATATGACTAAAGAAAATTATGAAAATATAGTTGAGAAGGCTAAAAGGTATATTTATGACGGAGATATTTTTCAAGTGGTATTATCTCAAAGGCTTACGGCAAAAACCGATGACAGACCTATTGATCTGTACAGAAGATTAAGAGCCATAAATCCCTCACCTTATTTATTCTTCTTTAATTTTGAGGATTATTATGTTGCGGGCTCTTCTCCCGAAATGCTTGTTGAAGTGAAGGGGGATACAGTGAGGACCTGTCCAATAGCGGGAACAAGGAAGAGAGGAAAAAATCCAAAGGAGGATATAGAAATCGCCGAAGGACTTCTTGAAGATCCAAAGGAAAAGGCGGAGCATACAATGCTTGTGGACTTGGCAAGAAACGATATGGGACGTATAGCCAAAATAGGCAGTGTTAAAATAAAGGAGTTTATGCAGGTACATTATTATTCACACGTTATGCACCTTGTTACAATGGTTGAAGGGGAAAAGAGAGAAGACGCTGACAGCTTTGATGTGCTTTCCACATTCCTGCCTGCGGGAACTCTTTCGGGTGCTCCTAAAATAAGGGCTATGGAAATTATAGAAGAGCTTGAAAATGAAAGAAGAGGACTTTACGGCGGCGCTGTAGGCTACTTTGATTTTAACGGTAATATGGACACCTGTATTGCCATAAGAACAATGATAATAAAAGACGGCAATGTTTATATGCAGGCAGGTGCGGGGATAGTTGCAGACAGTATACCCGAAATGGAGTATGAAGAAAGTCATAACAAGGTAAGAGCCTTGGTAAAGACAATAGGAGGGGAAGTATAATGATAGTTCTTGTAGATAATTATGACAGCTTTACATTTAATTTATATCAATATATAGGTGAGTTTGACAGTGATATAAGGGTATTCAGAAATGATGAGATAGACGGAAAAGCAATACTTGAAATGAAGCCTGACAGAGTTGTTATTTCTCCAGGTCCAAAAACTCCGGAAAAAGCGGGAAACTGCATTGAAATAATAAAGACTGTGGGAGGTAAAATACCTATTATGGGTGTATGCCTTGGACATCAGTCAATAGCTGTTGCTTACGGGGCTGTGGTGACAAATGCAAAGGAGCTTTGTCACGGAAAGTATTCATATATGGAGCATAACGGCAAGGGAATATTTGAAGGCTGTCCCAAGCCTATGAAGGTGGCAAGATACCATTCGCTTTCAGTAAAAGCAGATACGGTGCCCCAATGCCTTGAAGTAACTGCAATGGCAGACGGTGAAATAATGGCAATAAAACACAGAGAATATGATGTTGTGGGCTTGCAGTTCCACCCTGAAAGCATAAATACTCCCGAGGGTATGAAATTAATTGAGAATTTTGTAAAGGGGGTAATTTAGATATGATACTTGACGATATAGTAAGCGTAAAAAAAGAATATCTTTTAAAAAGCGAATATAAATTTGATGTAAAAAGGCTTTACAAGGCAATGGAAGAGCCTGTTGCAAACTTTAAAGAGGCGATGTCAAAGGAGGGGCTTTCAATTATAGGTGAAGTGAAAAAAGCATCACCTTCAAGAGGGCTTATAAGACCTGATTTTGATCCCGTTGAAATTGCAAAGGAATATGACGGTGTTGTAGACGCAATTTCAGTGCTTACGGAAGAAAGGTTTTTTATGGGGAAGGGTCAATATTTAAAGGATATACACAATAACGTTAAATTGCCCTTGTTAAGGAAGGATTTTGTTATAAGTCCTTTGCAGATATTTGAAGCAAGAGAAATGGGTGCTTCTTCTGTTTTGCTTATAGCTGCTGTTTTAAATGATGTAAGAGTGTTAAAAGAGTATATAAACATTGCAAGGGGAGTTGGATTTGAGCCTTTGGTTGAAACTCATAACAGGGAAGAAATTGAAACCGCTCTTAATGCAGGAGCAAATATAATAGGAATAAACAACAGAAACTTGAAGGATTTCACCGAAGATATTTATACTACCGTAAGGCTGAGAGAACTTATACCTAAGGACAAAATCGTGTTAAGCGAAAGCTCAATACACACAGGTGAGGATATTAAAATACTGAAGCAGGCAAATATAAACGGTATACTTGTTGGTG
>JAUNPM010000128.1:0-4443 GCA_030536675.1 Clostridia bacterium
TTTCTTTGCTCATATGTGTATTTTTGCTTGGATATAAATATACTCTGTCAATGTCATCCATAATTTTGTATTTACTTAAATGTGCCTTTCCCTTTACTGAAAACATAAATTCCTTATGAGGGGAATTTATACTGCCGTTTACTGTTTTGTTGCCAAAGGAATCCGTGCCAAGAGTAAAATCGGCTGAGGGTGAAATTATAAGAGCTTCGTCATATATTAGCTGTGAAACATTGCTTATTGGCATACATTTTAACACAAAGTTATGGTTTGTAACAGGTAAACTAAATTTTATTTCTGTTGTAAATTCAAATTCATAGGTTTTCATACCACACCGCCTTATTGAAATAATTTGCCTATACACGTAGATATTTTGTTCACATCAGGTAAAGTACCCTCAGCAAGAATTGAATCAAGATCAGAACATACTCCGTCCGTGTCAAGGTGTCCTATGTATCTTTTAAGTCTTCTCATACAGCCGTCGATCTTGTATGTGCTTCTGTCAAAGCGGCAGAACAGGTCTATACGCTCTACATATTTTCCCGCCTTAATTGCATCTCTTACATAGTCGTCTATAATATAATCGTCCACTGCGCCCCAAAAGCCCATAAGTCCGTCTACTACCTTCTGCAGGTCAAATATTCTGCAGCTCTCATCGTTAAACAGCCTTGATACATCATTATAAGCAAGCTGTATATATGCTACAGTTTCAGTATCTATCTGTTCCCTTAATATTATTGAGTTATCATAGGCAGCTGAAAGAGCGGATATTATACTTGACGGACAGCTTCTGTCCGAAATTATTGTTCTTAAAAATCCTTCCTTATCGCTCACATCAAGAGTTATGCCAAGCCTTGAACAAAACTCCTTATATGCTCCCTCGTCATAATCTACCATTCTGTCATAAAATTCAGATATTATGTGTGACAGCTTATATGCCCTCTCTGCATATCTGCCCAACCAATATAAACAATTTGCCTTATTTATCGATACATTATCCATGTGTCCTTAAAGCCTCCTCCCTGTGATGAGTTCACAACAAATGAATTTGGGTTACGTGAAAATCTTGTAAGTCCGCTGTTCCATACCTTTATGTCCTTTCCGTGAATGACAAAGGCTCTCAGATCCGCCTTTCTGGGTACGGTTTTACTGCCGTCGTCACTTAAAACCTGAAGATCAAGGAAATCAATAATTTCCTGTGCAATAAAACGGCGTGGATTTTTATTTATGAGTGATTTAAGCTCATTAAGTTTTTCCTCGGTCAGATCCCTTCCGAATACAACACCGTATCCCCCCGCCTCACTAACGTCCTTAATAACAAGCTTTTCTATGTTTTCAAGTATATACTCCATATCTTTTTTATAATAAGGTATATATGTGGGAGCATTTTTCAAAATAGGTTCTTCACCTAAATAATACTTGATTATTGCAGGTACAAAGTAATATATGCCCTTATCGTCGGCAGCTCCGTTACCGGGCGCATTTACTATTGCAACATTTCCTTTTCTGTATGCCTCCATAAGGTGAGGCACTCCTATTACGGAATCCTGAACAAACGTCATAGGGTCAAGATAATCGTCTGAAAGACGTCTGTATATTGTGCCCACCTTCTGATGCTTGGAATTAAAGGTCTTGTAATATACAACATCATTTACCACCTCCAGATCTTCGGGAAAGGCAAGAACAGAACCGGTCTTTTCAGCTAAATAGGAATGTTCAAAAAATGCAGAATTGTATCTTCCGGGCGTAAGCACAACAGTAATTCCGCCGCAGCTGACATCGTCAAACATTTCCTTTAAAAGGCGGGGATAGTTCCTGTTATCCACAATTTTGTTATGCTCAAAGGTTTCGGGGGAAATACGTCTTGTTATATCCCTTGCTATCATAGGATATGAGGCTCCTGAGGGTACTCTCAAATTGTCCTCAAGTATATACCAATCATCAGGCGCTTCCACAAGGTCTATACCCGAAATATGATTATATATTCCAAGGGGTGGTGTAATATTCATACATTCAGGCATAAATCCCGGTGCATTAAACACATATTCCTCTGGAACTACATTATCCCTTAAAACATACCTTTTCCCCGAATAAATGTCCCTTAAAAATAAATTTAAAGCACAGGCACGCTGTATCAGTCCCTTTTCAAGCTTTTTAAAATTATCCGCTGAAATTACCCTGGGTATTGCATCAAAGGGAAACAGCTGTTCAATAAATTTACCGTCTTTATAAAGACTGAATTTAACTCCGTATCTGTCAAGGGTTTCGTTTACGTGATCTCTCTCTCTGCGCAGTTGCTCCATTTATTTTCCTCCTTTTCACACAAAAAAAGCGTACATTGCCGAAGCAACTGTACGCCTTTATACACAATTTATTAGTATGGTGTAATTATATTCCCAAATAATATAAATGTCAAGAGCAAAACCGAATTTTATAAATATTAAAATTTAATAAGTAAATAATATTTATATGTACTTTACAAATTACTTAAAATACTCGGTTAGCAATTTCTAACCCTTGAAAAACAGCAAATACTGTGTTATACTTTATAATTAATAAGGCTTATATTAAATATTGACAAAATAATAATATAAATAAATTAAGGAGATTTTACCTATATGAAAAAAATATTTTCAGCTTTATTGCTCGTTTTTGTATCCCTTATTTCATCAAGCTGTGCAAAAACAGCAATATCATCGGATAAACCTCAAATCTATACAAGTTTTTACGCAATATATGATTTTACAAAGGAAATAGCAGGGGATAAAGCAGACGTTTACAATATGGTCCCTTCGGGAACAGAGCCCCACGACTGGGAACCTACAGCACAGGATATGGCTAAATTAAACAATGCAGACATACTTTTTTACAACGGTCTTGGAATGGAAAGCTGGATAGATAAGGTTATGTCATCTCTTTCAGGCTCAAATGTAAAGTTTGACTGTATTTCAGATAATGTTCCCGTTAAAAGTGAAAACAACGATCCTCATATATGGCTTGATCCTCAAAACGCAAAAATAATGTGTAAAAACATTTTGGATACACTTTGCGAAATTGACCCTGACAACAAAGCCCTTTATGAGGCAAATTACAATAACTATGCGGTTCAGCTTGATTCAATTGACAAAACATTTACGGATTCCCTTGAAGCCGTTCCGGAAAACAACAGAAAAATCGTTGTTTCCCATGAAGCCTACAGCTATCTTTGTGATGCTTACGGTCTTACTCAAGTGCCCATTGAAGGTATTTCCGCAGAAGGAGAGCCTTCACCCGACAAAATGATGGAGCTTATAAACTATATAAAAGATAACAATATAAAATATATATTCTTTGAGGAGCTTGTTTCCCCTAAAACAGCACAAACATTAGCAGATGAAACGGAAGCTCAACTTCTTCCTCTTAATCCCTTCGAGGGACTTACAGATGAAGAAATTTCCGCAGGCGAAAACTATATTTCCGTAATGAGTGAAAATCTTAAGAACTTAAAAGAAGCACTCGGTTAATATCAAAACCAAAGGCAGGATAAAAAATGAATATATTGGACGTTAAAGATTTATCTTTCAGCTATCCCGACAAAAGCATACTTCACAGACTTTCTTTTTCAATTGAAAAAGGAGATTTCCTTTGCATTATAGGAACAAACGGAACAGGTAAATCCACATTGTTAAAATTAATATTAAATATAATTCAACCTACGGAAGGAGAAATACGCATTTTAGGCACACCTTCTTATAAATTTAAGGACTACTCTAAAATAGCCTATGTATCTCAAAAAGCAACGTCATTTAACAGAGATTTCCCCGCTACGGTTAAAGAAATAGTTCAACTGGGGCTTTATTCTCAAAAAGGCTTTTTAAAAAAATACACTTCTTCCGACAATGAAAAGGTTATTTCCGCACTTAAACGTGTTGGAATGTATGAATACAAAGACAAAAAAATAGGTCATCTCTCAGGCGGTCAGCAGCAAAGAGTTTTTATAGCAAAAGCCCTCGTTTCATCTCCCGACATAATTTTTCTTGATGAACCCACAGTGGGTATTGACATAAAGGCAGTTGACTCCATATGCTGTCTGCTGGGAGAGCTTAACAAAAGCGGCATTACAATAGTAATGGTCACTCACGACATTTCTTCAATACTTTATCACTCAAATAAGGTGCTTCTTTTATCTGAGGACGGTAAAGGGGAATTAATGTCAGCTTATGAATTTAGTTCAAATACTATTTCAAACCACGTACACCACACTCATTAAAGGAGAACACAACAATGGAAATATTTACACTTGCTTTTATGCAAAGAGCAATAATAGTAGCAATATTTATATCAATAATAACTCCTCTTATAGGCAACATTATTGTCCTTAAAAGGCTTTCCACAATAGGCGATGCTCTTTCTCACTCAAGCCTTGCAGGTGTTGCAATAGGTCTTTGCTTCAGTCTTAGTCCCGTA
>JAUNPM010000128.1:4453-5206 GCA_030536675.1 Clostridia bacterium
GCAATCATATTTTCACTGTTGTCCGCTCTTACAATAGAGTATATAAGACGTTCATTTCCAAACTATTCGGAAATAGCAACGGCAATTGTTCTAAGCTTCGGTGTTGGTGTAGCTGCCGTATTTTCTGGCTTTGTAAAAAATTCAGCTAATTTCAACAGCTTTTTATTTGGCTCAATAGTGGCAATATCTACCCTTGAACTTATTTCCGTTGTTATTTTAAGCATTGCGGTTATTATAACTATGCTTATTTTATACAGAGAGCTTATGTATATAGCATTTGATGAAGAAGGCGCCGTTCTTTCGGGTGTAAAGGTCAAAAGAATAAATCTTGTATTTACTCTCCTTACCGCAATTGTGGTTTCAATAGCAGCAAGATCAGTAGGCTCACTTGTTATTTCATCTCTTATGATAATACCCGTAGCCTGCGCTATGCTTATTTCAAAAAGCTATAAACAAAATTTAATTTTATCCGTTGTATTTGCTCTTATTTTTACGATCAGCGGACTCCTTGTAACAGCATTTTACGACTTAAAGCCGGGAGGAACCATAGTTCTTATAGGCATTGCAGTGCTTCTTGTAATTGTTGTTGCAGGCAGAAAACAAAGGAGATATTAAATGAATAATACAGATAAATTTCTTGACTTATACAGACAGCTTGAAAAAATAGGCCGTGCAAATTACTTTCCCGAAATACCCGAAGGCTCTCCCATTATAGCAAGACTTACAACAATACCAGCTATAAGGGAATTTAAG
>JAUNPM010000129.1 GCA_030536675.1 Clostridia bacterium
CAAATAATTTATTAAAATATTATTAAAATTTGCTAATTGACAGTATACTGGTATACTGGTATACTGTAGTTACAAAGAAAACAACAAAACATTACAAAAAATCTTAAATGATTTTATTAACTTTAAGGAGGACTTTTTTATGAGCAGTTACAAATTAGGAAATTTAAGAATAGTGGATTTAACAAAGGTACTTGATCCAAAGACGGAAACACGCCGCTGTCATTTGATCCGTTACAACACAGGCGGTCCGATACCTGATTTTCACACAGCTTTGGATTTGACAACTCATTTGGGAACTCACTGTGAGTGTCCTTATCATCACTTTGAAGATGGCAAATCTGTAGGAGATCTTCCTCTTACAACATTTATGGGAAGAGCAATTTATGTAAACATTGATTTCTTAGAGCCAAATTCTCACATTACGGGAGCTGACTTAGACAAAGCCTGCGGGGACAGAATACAGGAAGGGGACATTGTTATTCTCGACAGCAATTGGAAGTTCCCTCCTTTTACAGAAAAGACTAACTCACCTGAGGACAAAAGACTTTTTGTAAATGGTGAAACAGCTTGGTGGATGCGTAACCACGGTGTTAAGTGTGTAGGCTTCGGCGACGGTGTTTCAATTGAAAACTGTAATGAAGATGTAAAGCCTTTCCACGATATTTGTATGGAGGTTGATATTGTATTCTTAGAGGTTCTCAAGAATTTAGATGAGCTTACAACAGATACATTCTTTATGTCTTATACACCACTGCCTATTATCGGCGCAGATTCAATGCCTGTTCGTGCTTATGCAATTGAAGGGCTTGAGGGCTTCTCTAAATAATCAAAGGAGGAAGTATAAATGAAAATTGCAGTACTTGGTGCAGGTGCAATGGGTTCAATTTACGGAGGTCACCTTTCACTTGAAAATGAAGTATATATGATAGATAAAAAACAGGAGCTTGTAAACAAAATAAACAGTGACGGTCTGAAAATTTTTGAAAACGGCACTGACACTGTATATAAACCTACTGCTTTTTCAGACAGCCGAAATTTGAACAATGTTGATTTGGTAATTTTATTTGTTAAATCTCTTTTTTCAAGAGAGGCACTTAAGGAGAACAGTCATATCATAGGTGATAACACCTATGTTATGACCCTCCAAAACGGTGCGGGACACGAGGAAATTATTTCGGAATTTGTTCCTATGGAGCGTATTATTATAGGGACTACGGAAGATAACGGGGCTGTGCTTGAAAACGGCTATGTAAAAAGAGGAGGAAAGGGCAAAACCAATATTGGTATGCTTGTTCCCGACAATGAAAATGTACTTGACAGAGTAAAGGAAAGCTTTGATAAATGCGGCTTTGACACTCATATTTATGAAAATATACAGCAGTTAATATGGGATAAGTTATTTACAAACGTATCATTAAGCGCTCTTACGGGAGTTTTGCAGGTGCCCATAGGATATATTGCAAGAGATGAGTATGCTTGGAATATGACTGTTACTCTTATTAAGGAGGCTCTTAATGTTGCGGAGGCTTTAGGGCTTAAATTTAATGAAAATGAAATAGTTGAGAGAGTTAAAAATGTTTCAATAAATTCTCCTGAAGGACTGACATCGATTTATGCGGATCTGAAGGCGGGAAGAAAAACCGAGGTTGATACAATAAGCGGAGCCGTTGTAAGAGCAGGTGAAAAAACGGGAGTTAGTGTGCCTTCTCACAAGCTTATTGTAAATATGGTACACGCAA
Organism: Clostridia bacterium; assembly: GCA_030536675.1. Lineage (GTDB taxonomy): Bacteria > Bacillota > Clostridia > Lachnospirales > CAG-274 > Gallispira. The sequence goes on from JAUNPM010000129.1 coordinate 1,740, forward strand.
TGGAAAACAAGGCAAAACAGGGAGGTTGATTTTAATGATATTTTCTTCAATTCATTCAAAGGATGATTTTAAAAGCTATCCGGAGGCAATACAAAGAGCTGTTGCATATTTAAAGGCTAATGATTTTGTGAATATGGAGCCGGGTGTATATGAAATAGAGGGCAAAAAAATGTATGCTCAGGTATTTGATGCAGATACGGAGGAAGCACAATGTAAAAAGCCTGAGGTACACGAAAAATTCCTTGATGTTCAGTATCTGGTAACAGGTAAAGAAAAGCTGGGTTTTACTCCCGATACGGGAAATTACGAGGTTGATGAAAGATTTGACGAAAGAGATTTGATATTTTATAAGTCTGTTGAAAATGAAGGATTTATAACTGCAACTCCGGGTTGTTTCTGCGTATTTTTCCCTCACGATGTACACAGACCCGCAGTTGCTTGTGACGAGCCTATGAAAATAAGGAAAGTAGTAATTAAGGTCAGTCTTGACTTGCTTTAATAAAGTCGGGAGGTAGAAGGTATGTTAAAGAAAATTATGGCACTTGTAATATGTGCTGTGACCGCCGTTTCATTTACAGGCTGCGGAAGCGGTGAAAAGGCGGCAGACGGAAGCGACGTTAAAATAATAAGAGTGGCTTTTAACCAAAATGAGGATCACCCTCAGTATAAGGCTATGAAGGAGCTGGGGGAAAGGTTTAAGGAAGCTACGGACGGAAGATATGAAATGGTTATTTACCCAAACGGCGTTTTGGGTGAACAGGGCTCAATGGCAGAGTTTATAAGAACAGGCGCTCTTGAAATGGCAATAGTTCCCTGTAGTGTGCCCGAGGGCTATGATTCTGACTTTGCAATAGTAGGTGCTCCGTATCTTTATCAGGATATGGATCATTTGAGAAGAGCTACTGAAACAGGTGTGTTTGATGAGCTTTTCCATTCAACAAGAAAATTTAATTTTGAAGTATTGACTGTTTACACTGCGGGAGAAAGAAACATATATGCTGACAAGCCAATTAATTCCCCCGAGGATCTAAAGGGTATGATAGTAAGAGTAAATGACAGTCCTACATATCTTAATATGGTTAAATATATGGGCGGAGTAGGTACGGTAATGTCACAGTCTGAGGTTTATACTGCTTTACAGCAGGGTGTAATTGACGCAGGTGAAAACAGTGAAAGAGTTTATACTGACTTTAAGCATTATGAGGTTGCTCCCTATTATTCATATACAAAGCACATTGTGCACCCTGATGTAGTTATTGCAAGTACAAACTTCCTTGACAATATGTCCGAAGAGGACAGAGAAATATTTGATGAGCTTGTGCTTGAATCTACAAATTATGAATTTGACGCATTTAAGGAGTCTGTTGAACAGGGTAAAAAGGATGCAGAGGCTCACGGAGCACAGTTTGTGTATCCCGATGTTGAAAAATTCAGAGAGGCTTGTATGCCTTTGCTTGAAAGCATAGCTAATCAGTCAGAAGTAACAAAGACTATTTATGATAAGGTTGAAGCACTTAGGGAAGGAGAATAGATATGAAAACAATTAAAAATATTTTGGATAAAATAGCGTCTGTTTCCTGTGTGGTTGTGTTCATTGCTATGGTACTTCTTGTAACATATCAGGTAATTGCAAGATATTTCTTTCAAAGCCCCAGCAGCGTTACGGAGGCTTTAACAAGATATGCTTTTGTTTGGCTTATTATAATATCAGCTACATATATTTTCGGACAAAGAGAGCATATAAACATAAATGTTGTAAAGGATAAGCTGCCCTTTGGAGCACAAAAGGTTGTGAATATATTAATAGAATGTGTTACAATTGTATTTGCTCTTTTGGTTATGGTTTACGGAGGATTTGTAATATCAAAAATGAATATGCTTCAGTTTGATTCAATACTCGGTATACCTACAGGCACGATCTATTCAATAATACCTATATGCGGCGTAGTAATTGTATTTTACAGTATATATAATATTGCTCTTGAAATCAAAAATAAGGATAAGAAATAGGAAAGGAGGAGCTTTTTTATGAGTATAGCGGTACAAGTAGCTCTTGTAATGGTTACTTTATTGGTCATATTATTGGTTATGGGTGCGCCTATAGGTGTTGCCATAGGTTTATCATCAGCAGTATCAATGATATGTATGATCCCTGCCAGTATATCATTTTCAACTTCCGCACAAAGAATATTTGCAGGTTCAAATTCATTTTCACTTATTGCAATACCGTTTTTCATACTTGCGGGTAATATAATGAATAACGGAGGAATAGCCAGAAGGCTTGTAAACTGTGCAAAGGTATTAAGCGGAAGAATGCCGGGCGCTCTTGCCCAGTCTAATGTAGTTGCAAATATGCTTTTTGGTGCAATAAGCGGTTCAGGTGCGGCGGCAGCTGCTGCAATGGGCGGAACTATTGGTCCTTTGGAGGAAAGCGAAGGATATGACAAAAACTACAGCGCTGCAGTAAATGTAGCATCTGCTCCTGTTGGTATGCTTATACCTCCAAGTAATACAATGATCGTGTATTCAAGTGTTGCGGGCAGCGTTTCAATTGCGGCACTGTTTATGGCAGGCTATATCCCCGGTCTTTTATGGGGCGCAGCTGTTATGATACTTGCAGGCATTATGGCTAAGAAATTAGGCTATCAGGCAGAAGCCAGAGTTCCTCTTAAAGTGGCTCTTGTTACTTTGTGGCAGGCAATACCAAGTCTTTTGCTTATAGTTATTGTTATAGGTGGTATTTTAAAGGGTGTGTTCACAGCTACCGAGGGTTCAGGTATAGCTGTTGTATATGCAACAATATTATCTTTAATATACAGATCATTTAAAATTAAGGATATTCCTAAAATTGTTCTGGAGTCAGCAAAAACTACAGGTACAATAACATTTATGATAGGCTTGTCATCAATTATGTCTTGGGCAATGGCTTTTACGGGTATTCCTGATATGGTTGCAGGTGCAATATTAAGCCTTACTACAAATAAATATTTGATATTATTACTTATTAATGTTCTTTTGCTTATTGTAGGTACATTTATGGACGTTACTCCTGCAATATTAATATTTACACCTATTTTACTTCCTATTTGTACATCTTTTGGTATGAGTGCTATACATTTTGGTATACTTCTCTGCTTCAACCTGTCAATAGGTACAATTACTCCTCCCGTAGGTACAATATTATTTACGGGCTGCCGTGTGGGAGGCGTTACAATTGAAAGTGTAATGAAATATCTTTTACCATATTTCTTCATTATTATAATTGCCCTTTTGCTGGTTACATATATTCCTGCAATTTCTATGATATTGCCGACAGCATTGGGCTTGGCATAAGATATTTAAAATTTGATTTATGATAATAAAACAAACACACTCAATTTTAAGTTTGTTTTTATTATATTCCCCCTCCAAATATGTTAATAAAATAAAAAGCTATGGTTTATCTGTAGCTTTTTATTTTT
>JAUNPM010000130.1:0-4669 GCA_030536675.1 Clostridia bacterium
TTAAATTTGATGTCTAAACTTATTATACGAGGAGTGGTAATTTGAAAAAACTAATTTTTGCAGGAGTTTTAATAACGGCAGTCTTTATACCTATTGCCGTAAGCGAAGGACAGGTTATGCCTGTATGCAGCATCATTGAAGAAAATCCGACTATCTCAAAAGAAAACAATAATACTGTTATCAATGAAGAGCTTGAAAACTATGTTGTAGGTGTTGTTGCGGGAGAAATGCCTGTTAATTTTCCTCACGAGGCAATAAAGGCACAGGCTGTTGCCGCAAGAACATATGCAGTAAGGCAAATAAACACAAACCCTTCAATTAAATATGAAGATATTGATCAGGCATATGTTACCGTTGAAAAAATGAAAAAAATGTGGGGAGATAATTTTGAAACACATTACAATAAAATAAAAAATGATGTTTATTCCACTGCGGGACAGATAATAGAATATGAAAACGAACCTATTCTTGCGGCATTTTGTTCCACTACCAACGGTTATACGGAAGAGTGCGTAAACGTTTGGACTCAGGATCTGCCCTATTTAAAAAGTGTAAAGTCTGACGGAGATGAATTATCTCCCTATTATAATGACAATGTAACAATATCCAAAAGCAGATTTATAAATATATTCGGAAGCACATCTGTTTCAAACATTGAAAAAACTCCTGCGGGATATGTTAAAAGCCTTACAATAGGCGGCAAAATATATGAGGGCAGCGAGATAAGAAAAATATTAGGGCTCAAATCAAACAGCTTTGACATAAGTATTTCTGGAGAAAATATAGTCATAAACACAAAAGGCTTCGGTCACGGGGTTGGTATGAGCCAATACGGAGCCTGTTATATGGCAAACAGCGGTAAAACCTACATTGAAATATTAAGTCATTATTATAAAGGAACAAATATTAAAAATTTATAAATTAACTATTTTTTATGTTGTAAATTGACGGTTATTGGTATAAAATGTATTTATGGTATATAATTTATTATTTTTATTTTTTTAAATCATATATAAATTATTTGCTTAAAATTTTTAACGGAGGAGAAAGTATGGAAGATAATAACCGCAATAATGATAACATCAACAATAAATCGGGAAAAGACAATTCCGATACCAAGGTTTTTATAAAAATACTTGTGGTTTCATTAGGTCTTACATTTGCATTTAATTTGCTTATGACCTCAATGGCTTTAAGAACTCAAAGCGAATTGAATTACAGTGATTTTATAAATTGGGTTGAGGAAGATAAGGTCGAAAAGGTGGAATTTCACTCAGACAGGCTCGTTGTTTATCCTTATGCGGATAAGCTTGAAAGCGATGACAAAAAGCTTGTTCAGGGAACAGACAAATTTTATGTAGGAAAAGTCAGCTATGATGAATTGGTTCCCATTCTCAGGGAACATAATGTGGATTTTTATTCACCTATACAGTATAATTCCCCTATAATATCATTTTTTACAAGCTGGATATTACCTTTGCTCATTATGTATTTGGGATTTACTTTAATAATGCGTTTTGCCGTAGGCAAAATGGGTACGGGAGCAATGGGCAAATCAAATGCCAAGGTTTACGTTGAAAAAGGTACGGGAGTTACTTTTGCCGATGTTGCAGGACAGGACGAAGCAAAAGAATCCTTAAATGAAATAATCGATTTTCTTCACAATCCTGAAAAATACAGAAGAATAGGTGCAAAGCAGCCTAAGGGTGCTTTACTTGTGGGACCTCCCGGTACAGGTAAAACTCTTCTTGCAAGAGCAGTTGCAGGGGAAGCAAACGTTACTTTTATGAGCCTTTCAGGCTCCGATTTTGAAGAAATGTTTGTAGGCGTGGGAGCATCAAGAGTAAGAGAGCTGTTTAAAAGTGCTCAGGAAAACGCTCCCTGTATAGTTTTTATTGACGAGCTTGATGCCGTAGGTCAAAAGAGAGATAACCGATTCGGAAGCAATGATCAGACCCTTAATCAGCTCCTTTCCGAAATGGACGGTTTTGATTCCTCAAAAGGCGTTGTTATTTTGGGAGCAACAAACAGACCGGAGGTTCTTGATAAGGCACTTTTAAGACCCGGTAGATTCGACAGAAGGATAATTGTTGAAAACCCCGACTTAAAGGGAAGAATTGCTGTTCTTGAGGTGCACATTAAAAATGTTAAGCAGGGCGCTGATATTAATCTTGAAAAAATTGCCCTTGCAACAAGCGGTGCAAGCGGAGCGGACCTTGCAAATATAGTAAATGAAGCAGCTTTGCGTGCAGTAAGACTGGGACGTGATGAAATACTTCAAGAGGATTTAATGGAATCCGTAGAAGTTGTTATTGCAGGTAAGGAAAAGAAGGACAGGATTATGTCCGATAAAGAAAAGAAAATAGTTGCTTTCCACGAGGTGGGACACGCTCTTGCCGCTGCATTGCAGAAAAACGCACAGCCCGTTCAAAAGATAACCATTATTCCAAGAACAATGGGTTCTTTGGGATATACTATGCAGATGCCCGAAGAAGAACGTTATCTTATGAGTAAAGATGAAATATTAGCTAAGATCGTTGTGTATCTTGCAGGGCGAAGCGCCGAAGAAATAAAGTTCGGTTCTGTTACAACGGGAGCAAGCAACGATATTGAAATGGCTACAAATTTAGCAAGAAATATGATAAGCCTTTACGGTATGAGTGATAAATTTGATATGATGGCTCTTGAAAGTGTTCAAAATAAGTATCTTTCAGGAGATAAGGTTGCCATTGTAGGTGAAAAAACAATTTCAGAGCTTGACAACGAGGTCCTTTCCATTATAAAAATTTGCCACGAAAAAGCCAAGAAAATGCTTGAAGAAAACAAAGATGCTTTGGAAGAAATAGCAATGTTCCTTTATGAAAGAGAAAATATTTCAGGTGAGGAATTTATGGAGATCTTTAGAAAATATAATTCGGGAGATGCCGAAAATGAAGTTTCCGATACAGATAATCAATGATATTTTAAGCCTTATTTATCCTGACAGATGTGTGGGCTGCGGCTGTGTTTTAAAGCACGGCGGCAATGTATGGGTATGTGATGACTGCCGTTACCATTTTGAAATAAGAGATTACAAAAAATGCAGTAAATGCGGAAGAATTTTATATCATATGGGAAAATGCAGAGTTTGTAACAGTGAAAAACAATATTTTGACAAAGGTCATACATTGTTTGAATATAAGGAAGCTGTCAGATACGGTATACGGGAATTTAAATATAAAGGTATGTTCAGATACGGTAAATTTTTCGGAGAATTAATGGCTGAATATGCCAATAAAAATTTAAAGACAAAATTTGACTATGTTACATCTGTGCCCCTGCATAACAAACGATATAAAAGCAGGGGCTATAATCAATCTGAAATACTGGCAAAAATTGTAGCAAAAAATATAAATTCCCAATACAAAAATATCATAGAAAGATGTATCAACACAACGCCTCAAAGCAAACTTAACAAAAAACAAAGATTTGAAAATATTAAAGGTGCTTTTAATTTAAAAAGCAATGTTTGTGTAAAAGACAAAAACATTTTAATAATTGATGATATTTTTACATCAGGTTCAACCATTAATGAGTGCAGCAAGGTTTTAAAGAAAAACGGTGCAGGAACTATTGAATTTTTAACATTAAGCTGCAGAAGCGAGGATTAGTATGTTAGGGCGTATTTGAAAACTTATTGTGTTAATACCGCAAAAAAAGTTTTCAGATGCACCCTAATCATTTTTTACGGGTATTTTAAATTTACTTATAATATTATTGTAACAGTCCTCACATATGTCAAAACTGTGAGTTTCACCGTCAAGCTCTGTTCCGTATCCCCATTTTTTCGTTACAGACAAATAGTCGGAGGTATATCCGAATTTATCTGTTTCCATTGTCTTGCCGCAGCAATTACATTTGACTTCCGATAATTCTTCCGCTATAACAGTTACACTTTTGTATATTTTCATTATGCTGACCTCCTTTGCCTGTAGTTGTTAAAACTATTAACTTAATTATAAAGCATTTTTTCCGATTTGTATACAAGAAATTAAATGAAAGGTTGTGATATTATGTCAAAATACAAAATAGATATGCACACTCATACAGTGGCAAGCGGTCACGCTTACAGCACAATAACCGAAAATGCCCATTATGCAGCATCTATAGGCATCGAATATTTGGGAATGACCGACCACGCACCCAATATGCCGGGATCAAGCGGCTTTCTGCATTTTCTTAATTTAAAGGTAATACCCCAATACATTGAGGGAGTTAGAATTTTCAGAGGAATAGAGCTTAATATAACAGACTTTGACGGCAAAACAGACAAATCCATACGCAAAAAAATACTCAAAAGCTTTGATATTGCAATAGCCAGTCTTCATATTCCCTGTATAACTCCGGGAACAGAAGAAGAAAACACCTCTGCTTTAATAAATGCAATGAACAATCCTTTTATAAATATTATAGGACACCCCGGAGATCCCAGATACCCCATAAACATAAAAAAGGTTGTTTCAGCCGCAAGGGATACAAGCACACTCCTTGAAATAAACAATTCCTCTTTTGACCCTCAAAACGGAAGATCGGGAGGAGAAGAAATCGTTGTTGAAATGCTTAAAGAATGTAAAAAACAGGGTATACCGATTATTTTAGGAAGTGACGCCCACTATCATAGTTATATAGG
>JAUNPM010000130.1:4679-5164 GCA_030536675.1 Clostridia bacterium
AGATGCGAAAAAATACTTGAGATGGCACAATTTCCCATTGAGCTTGTTATAAATTACAACACAGACCAATTTGACAGCTTTATAAGTATTAAAAAAGAAAAATGCAAAGAAATATAACAGACATTCAAAAACCACTTGCATATGCTCCTTCCAATTAAATTGAAAGCAATCACTGCAAGTGGTTTTTTATTTTAACATATAAATAATTTACCTTATTTTAACAGCACAATACTTTATTTGTTTATCTGTTATCGACCTTATTCATAATTACAGCCATTTGTGCTCTGGTTATGTTAGCCTTTGGTTCAAGTGTTGTATCAGATGTACCGCTTATTGCTCCGCTGTTTATAAGCGCTGCAACAGCAGCCTTATTTTCTTCCGCAATTTCAGACGCATCGGTAAATTTATTTAATACGGCTGTATCCGTATCAAGCTCTCCGCTTACCTTAACCAATCCCTTATATACCATAACCATCATTTCTTCT
>JAUNPM010000131.1 GCA_030536675.1 Clostridia bacterium
GCCGTGTAGTTTGCGTTCTTGCTATGCAAGTACACAAACTAGTCCCCGTCCTCGGCGAAAATACGATTTCCGCCTGCGGATTAAAGTCTGCGACGCTAATTGCAAGTTATATGTTATAGTTATTCAAATTTTTTATAAAAATAGGATTCTTGACAATCTGAAAAAAATGACCTTAACGGTCATTTTTTTAGGATAAAAGGAAATCAAATTAAAAAATTAAAATTGCCGGAGCCACAAAAGAGGAGTTACAAAAGACTCCGGCATATGGGTTGAGGAAAGAATTAGGGGCAAAAACCTCAACCACAATATTATGATACAATATAATTATTAACAAAGTATTAATTGAAGATTAAAAAATAATTAAAATTGTGGAAAATTGCAGGTTTTTCTAAGTTTGTGTTAGAAATATAAAAGCAATATACGTGTAATATACGAACAATATACAACGATGAATTTTTTGAGCATTTTTTCTTATTATTTTCATATGGTATGGTCTGTATTTTATCTGCGGCTTCAAGGAGCAGGGAAAGTTTAAGCTGTGCATCTATAATAGCCGATAAGTATTATTTTGACAAAACTTTAAAAATATGATATAATAAAAAAAGATGATGGTGGGTTTAAATAATATATCTTATTTTAGGCGTTAGATAATTGGGGTCATATAATCCTTTTTTGATCTGCATTTTACAAGATGTTTATTAAAATGAATAAATTGTATTTTTATGGTGTGGGTGTTGATTAAATTTTTGTTTTGTGGTAAAATTATTAAAACAAATTTTGTTCGGGAGAGAGATAACAATGGAAAACATAAAAATTGCAATTTTAGGTGCGGGAACTGTAGGCACAGGTGTGTACAAGCTAATGGAAAGACAGAAGGGGGAAATGATACACAAGATTGGGAGCAATATGGAAATTGCAAAAATACTTGTGAGAAACAAAAACAAGTCAAGAGAAGGCATTAATAGGGAGCTGCTTACAGATGATTTTGATGAAATTTTAAATGATGAAAGCATAAGCATTGTTGTGGAGGTTATGGGAGGAATAGAGCCTGCTAAGACTTATATTGAAAAGGCCTTGAGAAAGGGCAAGCACATTGTAACGGCTAACAAGGACCTTATGGCATCAGAGGGTCACAGGCTTATGGAAATTGCCAAGGAAAACAAGTGCGACATATTATTTGAAGCGGCGGTTGCAGGGGCAATACCTATAATCAGACCCCTTAAGCAGTGTCTTGCGGGGAATTATATAACGGAAATAATGGGTATTGTAAACGGAACAACGAACTTTATACTTACTAAAATGACAAAGGACGGTATGGAATTTGATGAGGCTCTTAAAATGGCTCAGGAGCTTGGATATGCCGAGGCTGATCCCACTGCGGACATAGAAGGCTATGACGCAGGAAGAAAAATTGCAATTATGGCTTCAATTGCTTTTAATTCAAGGGTCACATTTGATGATGTGTATACTGAGGGTATTACTAAAATAACGGCAAAGGATATTAAATATGCAAAGGATATGGAGTGCGACATTAAGCTCCTTGGCGTTGCAAAAAATACGGATACGGGAATTGAGGTCAAGGTGCACCCAATGCTTATACCAAGCTCTCACCCTTTAGCTTCCGTAAATGATTCCTTTAATGCGGTGTTTGTTCACGGTGACGCTGTTGACGACGCTATGTTTATGGGAAGAGGTGCGGGAGAGCTGCCTACTGCAAGTGCCGTAATGGGGGATATAATTGATGTTGCAAGAAACATTGAGTTTAAATGCAGCGGAAGAATAGGCTGTACCTGTTACAAAAATATACCTGTAAAGAGCATTGACGATACGGAGAGCAAATATTTTATGAGAATGCAGGTGGACGACAGACCGGGAGTGTTGGCAAGCGTTGCAAGTGTTCTTGGAAACACAGATGTGGGTATTGACAGAGTTATACAGAAAACAAAGAAAGAAAACACGGCTGAGCTTGTTGTAATTACAGATTCGGTCATAGAAAAGAATTTTAAAGACGCTTTGGCTATATTTAAGGGTATGGCAATGATAAAGGAAATTTCTTCTATTATAAGGGTATATTAAAGAAGTGTAAAATAAAAGAGTGTAAATTTGCAGGGGGATGCTAAAAAGCGGGAACTTTCGGCAGTTCCCCCTTTCTTATTTTGATAGGTGTATGTTAAAAAACATATTACATATATTCAATATTGTTGTTGCCAAAGGTTATGCCTTCGGGAGTTATGCACATACGGGCTTTTTTGTCATTTTGGTGGATAATGTCTACAAGTCCGTTTTCCTTAAGCTCATCTATGGCGCTGTTTATTTGTGATATTTCATTTTCACTTGTGGTTTTGTAAAAATAAGTATAGGTATCGCCTCCCGTTAAATAAGACTGATACACTCTGTTGAAAATTCTCTTTGCGGTAACTGTCATAAAATTCACCTCTGTGTTAATATTTATATCCGACATAATAACTAATTTGTGTAAATATAATTATATATTATTTTGTGGAAAAAGTCAAGTTATATAAATAAAATTATAATTATTTTAGCGAATTTGACTAAATGTAAAATTAAATATTGATTTTGTTATAAAGTTGATATATACTGTAATAAGTAAACAGGTAAGGGCGCCATTATGGCGCCCTTTTGTCTTTTCGGAGGTAAAATAATATGAGATTAAATCCTAAGGAACAGGAAAAGCTGATGCTGCATATGGCAGGTATGCTTGCAAAGGAGAGAAAAGAAAGAGGTCTTAAATTAAATTATATTGAGGCTGTTGCATATATAAGCTCCGAGCTTTTGGAGCTTGCAAGGGACGGTAAAAGCGTTGCGGAGCTAATGAATTTGGGAACTAAAATGCTGACCTCAGACGATGTTATGGAGGGCGTGGCGGATATGGTACACGAGGTCCAGGTTGAAGCCACATTTCCAGACGGAACAAAGCTTGTGACAGTGCATAATCCTATAGTGTAAGGAGTGTTATAAATGAAGATAGGCGAAATTATGCCTTTGGAAAGAGATATAGAAATAAACAAGGGCAGGAAAAGTGTTGTAATAACAGTGGCAAATACAGGGGACAGACCTATACAGGTAGGCTCTCACTTCCATTTTTTTGAAGTAAACAGATTTTTGAAATTTGACAGAGAAAAGGCTTACGGAATGAGGCTGGATATTCCGTCGGGAAATGCAGTGAGATTTGAACCGGGGGAAGAAAAAAGCGTTACTCTTGTGGAAATAGGCGGAAAGAAAAGAGTGTTTGGTCTTAACGGACTTACGGAGGGCTTTACATCGGATAAAAACAAGGCTGAATGTCTTGACAAGGCTCTTAAAAAAGGGTTTGGGAGGTAAAGAAAATGGCAAAAATAAGCGGAAGTAAATATGCAATGATGTACGGTCCCACAACAGGGGATAGGGTAAGGCTTGCAGACACAAACCTTGTTATTGAAGTGGAAAAGGATATGACTGTGTACGGTGACGAGGCTAAATTCGGAGGCGGCAAAACCTTACGTGACGGTATGGGTCAAAGTGTGAAAACAAGATCCTGTGACGGTGATCTTGACCTTATTATAACAAATGCTCTTATTGTGGACTACACGGGAATATATAAGGCTGACATAGGCATAAAAAACGGAATAATAAGCGGAATAGGTCACGGAGGAAATCCCGATATTATGGAAGGAGTAACTCCCGGAATGACTGTTGGGGCTTCCACAGAGGCTCTTGCGGGAGAGGGACTTATTGTGACTGCGGGAGGAATTGACTCTCATATTCATTTTATATGTCCACAGCAGGTGGAATGTGCTCTTTACAGCGGAATAACAACAATGATAGGAGGAGGTACAGGCCCCGCAGACGGCACAAATGCCACTACCTGTACTCCCGGCACTTGGAATATTCACCAAATGCTAAAGGCGGCAGAGGAATATCCTATGAATTTGGGATTTATGGGAAAGGGAAACTGCGGCAGTAAGGCACCTCTTGAGGAACAGATAGAAGAGGGAGCTATGGGACTTAAAATACACGAGGACTGGGGAGCTACTCCCGCAGTAATAGATAATGCTTTAAGTGTGGCTGACAAGTATGATGTGCAGGTTGCCATACATACGGACACATTAAACGAGGGGGGCTGTGTTGAGGACACTATAGAGGCTATAGGAGGAAGAACAATACATACTTTCCATACGGAGGGTGCAGGTGGCGGTCACGCTCCCGACATAATAAAGGCGGCAGGCTTTGAAAACATTCTTCCTTCATCTACAAATCCCACAATGCCTTTTACATTAAATACAATTGACGAGCATTTGGATATGCTTATGGTGTGTCATCATTTGGATAACAAAATTCCCGAGGACGTGGCATTTGCCGATTCCAGAATAAGACCTGAAACAATTGCCGCTGAAGATGTTCTTCACGATATGGGTATATTTTCAATGATGAGCTCAGATTCACAGGCAATGGGCAGAATAGGAGAGGTCATAACAAGGACTTGGCAGACGGCTCATAAAATGAAAGAGGAAAGAGGAAGGCTCCCCGAGGACAAGGAGGGCTGTGACAATTTCAGAGTTAAAAGGTATATTGCAAAATATACTATAAATCCTGCAATAACAAACGGGATATCAGATTATGTAGGCTCTGTGGAGGTTGGAAAATTTGCTGACCTTGTGCTGTGGAATACGGCATTTTTCGGAGTTAAGCCTGATATTATAATAAAAGGCGGTATGATAATCGCATCTAAAATGGGTGATGCAAATGCGTCAATACCTACTACACAGCCTGTAATGTATCAGCCTATGTTTGCCGCTCACGGAAAGGCAAAATACAACACTTCACTTACATTTGTGTCTAAGGCGGCTATGGAAAACAATATAAAGGAAAGGCTGGGACTTGAAAAAACGGTTGTGCCTGTTAAAAATTGCAGAAATATAGGTAAAAGACATATGAAGTTAAATAATTATGCTCCTAAAATCACCGTTGATCCCGAAACATACAAGGTGGAGGCTGACGGAATTGAAATAACTTCAAAGCCTGCGGAAAAATTGCCTCTTACACAGTTATACAATTTGTTTTAAGGAGGAT
>JAUNPM010000132.1 GCA_030536675.1 Clostridia bacterium
ACAAAATGTATTGCAATTTAGAGTGGAAGTGATATAATTAAAATACATTTAGAAAAAATTAATTAAATTTTAATTTTGAGGAGGTCAATATGAGAAAAATAGTTTTTATTTTAGGGGTAGTTGTTATGTTGTTTGCGGGAGCAAGCTCCGTGTTTGGAGGAGAAAGGAGCTGGGTATTCCAAGAAAGTGAGTTTGACGACGTTCGTTCAAGCAAGACGCTTACAAGTGAGGTGACGGTAAACGGAATGACATTTGGAAAAGGGATACGCTGTACGAGCGGAATCAAAACAATAAGAAATGTGGATTTTAAAGGATACATTTTGACTAGCAGTGACGGAAACATTACAAACGGCTATGTAAAGTTTTATGTAAACGGAAATACTGATGTGCACATTTTGGCGGGACTTGACAGCCAGAATGTACAGCAGGAGACAAGAACGTTGACTGCATATGCAGAGGCTACAAAGGAAACAAAGAGAATGTATGTAAATGAAATAGACGACTATGTATACAGATACAGAGGAGGAGCGGGATACATATATTTATATACAGGTGACAAGTATTTGAGAATATTTGCAATAACGGCAAGGGACTATGATCCAAATGAATATAAGGAATTGGGAGAGGGCGAAAAAAGAGAATGGGATATGTATGATTATACGGACAGAATAGGAACCATAACAAGCAATACAGAGCTTGACGGACTGAAAATATATGCAAATGAGAGCAGAACAATGGGCATAAACGCAAGTACGATATACAGCCCTTACGGAGATGTGGCAAGCTGTTACATAGATATGAAGGGAACGGGAAAGTATGACGGAAGATACATATCATTTTCAGTACCTAAAAATTCAGATATATATGTTACGGCAAGATCGGGGGACGGAGTGTCGGAGAGAAAGCTGATCGTGAGAAACGCTTATTACGGAATATCAAACACAGACCTGCCGAGAGTAATGCTTGACAGTACTACAAATTCGGAGGATACATATATAGGAGTAAACAAGGACCTTAATACTTACAAAATGAGCTATTACGGTGAGGGTGACGAATTGGTGCTTACTTCTGCGGATTCCGCCATAAGAATTTACAAAATAACAATAGTGCCGAGAAGCACAAAAGGAGTAAGCAGCAAGACTTGGAACATAAGCAGCAACAGCAATTTCACGACAGGTACATACAGTGACGCTGAAATAGACGGATTAAGATTGATAAACAGCAATGTTGTGAACACAAGTGTATCAGGATACAGCAAGGCAATACTTATAAAAAGCAATGTTTACAACAATGCGGGAAAGCTAAGGTTTAATGTGTCTGACAGTTCACAGGAAAGAGGAGAAAGAGTAAAAAGAACAATAACAATAAAGGCAAACACAAACATTAACGGCACTGTTCTTGCTGTTGTGAACTCTGCAAAATATTTAATTGGAAGTTATGCATTAAGTACTGACGTTAAGGAGTATAAATTTGAATACGACGGCAATTATGACGAGTTGACAGTGTATACATATTATGACCGCAATTCCGCAACGGCAAGCTCTTATATATACAGTATTGACAATGGTATAGCTGAAATAAGCGGTCCCGATGATACGGAAAGAACAATAAGCGTGACGGCAGGGCAGGAGTATCAATATTACTTTACGGGGGATAATATAAAGCCTGATAATTTTGTTTACAAAATAAAGTACAACCCTTCAGCGCTTAAAGTAAAGTATGTGGGATACGGTGACGGCAAGTCAAATTACAGCAAGGACGGAATAAGCATTATTAAAAATAGTATGACTACAGGAGAAATAATATATACAATAGACAAGGGTTATGACAAGTGGTCGGGGGTAACGGTTTCGGTAATATTTGAAGCAAAATCAACAGGCAACACAACAATAAGCTATATTGCGGAAGTAAGAGAAGGAGAGTGAAAAAATGGGCAGGATAAAAGAAATAACGGCAAGAATACTGTTTGTGGTAATGTTTATGGGAGCTATGGCGGAGTTCAACACTCTTGCTATGGCTTCGGAGGCTGACGTAAGCAGTGTGTTTGAAAGCGTTGTAAACGAATTAAAGGAAAGAGATGAAAGCGAAAGTTCGGGGGCGGTTTATTTTGAAAGTGCTCTTGAAGAAGGCTACGGAGAGGAAAGTGTAAGTGAATATGCAAAAAGCATAATCAATGAGCACACATTTTACAGTGAGCTGAGTGAGGAAGAAAAAATAACTGTAAGGCAGGAGCTTGGATACAGAGAGGACACAATGGGAGAATTGTGCCAAAAGGGTTATACAATAGAGGAGTCAAAGACAAAGGCTTTGATAATGCAGCAGCTTGACTTATCATATGAAGATATGATGAGTATGGTGTGGGCTTTCGGAAGTGAGGGAAAGGCAGAAGGTGAGGCTGTGAAGTTTGTAATGGGGCTTGACAAATACACGGGCTTTTACACTGATGAAAACGAAAAAGACGTGACGGAGCTTATGGTAATGGGCTTTGAATTTGAAAAGGCTGTGAATATATGCGTTGTTAAAAATTGCGTGGCAGATGAGAGCATATCAGGGGCAGGCGTGACAGTAAAGGATATAGCGGCTTCAGAGGGTGCTGTTGTTGTAAGTGATACAGAGTTAAGTCAAATTGCAGAGGAGAACAGCGTAAATCCCGAAAGGCTCAATGAAATATTGAAAAGCATAGGTATGAGCATTGACGAGCTGTATGCAAAAATAACAGAGTACAAGGAAAAATACGGCATAATACCTAAGGCTATGTTAATGGCAGATGACGAGGACGATGTGTTTGCGGACTATATAAAGGAAATTGAAAACAGCAAAGCTCCATTTGGCAAGGAGAAAAATGTGCTTGAAAGTGTTTCGGAAACATCGGGAGCAGTGTCATATACGGACAATGTTGCATCTATACCGGGAGTGAACGGTATGGATTTTCAGCTGAATTTAATATACAATTCAGATGACAGAATAAAATATGAAAGAAATTACGAAGGTAATGTATGGCATTTTAATATTCCAATAAAAACGGGAAGATATACAGCAGAGGGTATTTATGTTGAAACGGAGGACGGAGTAAGAAGAACAATAAACTTTGACTTAAGAGCTGATGATGTAACATATAAATGGTTTAACAATTATTATAACGATGTTTTGTTCTGTATAGACAAAAACGCAACTGTTAAAGATTCAAAATATATGTTAAAATATAATGACGGAAGAATAATATATTTTAACAGAGAGGGAAAGGCGTTAAGAGAAGAGGACAGATTCGGCAACTATATAAATATAGAGTGGAGTGTAGGGTATGCTACATTTAAAATAACAAATAATTCGGGAATGAGCATAAGCAATGCATTTGAAAGTACAGAGGACGGAAAGGTAATGTATGTTTATGTAAAGGACGAAAACGGAAATGTGCTAAAAAAAATAAAATATGAATTTGAAACTGAAGCATCGGGCGTAGGAATAGATTCATATTCCAGAATAAAAAGGAAAACAGATGAAAACGGAAAGGTCACGGAATATACTTATAAGCCATATGACACATATCCGGTAAGAAATGTGGAATACCGTGAAGTTTGCCTTACGGAAATAAAATATTACACAGGGCTTACAGTAAAATATGAATATGAGGACGCTTATGCCAATGAGGATAAGGAAACATACAGAAGAATAGATACAATAACTTACACGGGAGGAGGGGAACAGCTTTATAAGGCAAAATATACATATTCGGGAAATAATTATTTGTATCAGCCCACCAATAATTTGAAAAATTCCAAAGGCGATTCTTATGATTATTCAACAACAAAGACTGTAGACGGACTGCGTACTGAAAGATATTTCAGTAAAAGCGGCTTTAAAATAAATGAGGCTACATATTTGGAAACAACAAACAGCGGGGGAATTTATGAATATAAGACTTATCATTATTATGATAAGGATACTTATATTTATGGATACAATCCCAATGAGATAGAGGTTGAAAGAGGACAAGCAGAATACAGGCTTAAATATGACTACTCAAAAACAGGCTTGCTTATAAACTATTGGGGTCCCAAATCAACGGAAAATTATACAAGGAGAAATGATGACGAGTTAAACAAGGTAAGCTATGGATACGGTGAATATGGCTTGCAGACAAAGAAAACATATCAAAAGGAGAAGGGAGTAACAGTAACGGAGGAAAGTCAGCTGACAAGCGACAACAAAAACATAAGCCAAACTATCATATACACAACAAGCAAAACAGATCCCTTGAGCAAGACAACATACAGCTATGACAGCAGGGGAAATGTTACAACGGTGGGAAATTACAAAAACGGAAGTACACCTATATATACTTATTACACATATGACAGCAAGGGAATAAATGTGATCGAGACAAAGCAAAATAATATAGTGAATAAGGCAGAATATGATGTGTTTGGAAACATAACAAGCAAGACTGACGGAAAGGGTCACAAGGTGACTTATACATATGACATATACGGAAATCAGACAGGCTCAAGTGACGGAAAGTACACAACAAGGACAGTATATGACTATGAGGCAAACAAGGTAACATATTATGATGAATGTGGTTATATGAAGGTGTATGATTATGACCCTGTGGGCAATTTGGCAGAGGTAATTGACACAACGACCACAAAATATACATACAATGAAAATGATATGATGCTTGAAAGCGCTGTTGTGGGAGGAAAGGCAAAGCTGAAAGTGGAATACGATGTTTTAAACAGAGTTACAAAAAGACAGCTTGTAGATCCAAACAATAACGACAATGTTATGTATCAGGAAAAATACAGCTATTTGCAGGGTACGGATTATGAAACGGAAACAGTGAAAAAAGGCTACGACAATGAAGAGTATACAGATATAACAAGAAAGGACATTGAGGGCAACGTAATATATACTGAAAAGGACGGAATAGTAACCGAAAGTACATACGACCTGTGTGGCAATATGCTGACAAAGACAGTAGGTACGGGAAATGACACAGCAGTAAC
>JAUNPM010000133.1 GCA_030536675.1 Clostridia bacterium
AAATCCAAGGGGCGGAAACGCAAAGAAAATAGACCTCAAAGAAATAAATGAATTTAAGCATATTGCCCAAACAAACAATATTTCTCATTTTCTTGTTCACGCACCTTACACACTTAACCTTTGCTCTCCAAAAGACAGTGTAAGAAATTTTTCACTTGAAATGATAACAGATGACTTAAAACGTATGGAACATATTCCTCACAGCTTATATAACTTTCACCCGGGAAGCAAATTAAATCAGGACTTAAGCACGGCTTCTGAACAGATCTCCCAAGCTCTCAACAAAGCAATGTTTGATGAAATGACTACGACTGTTCTTCTTGAAACTATGGCAGGAAAAGGCAGTGAAGTCGGAAGAACATTTGAAGAGCTTAAATCAATAATAGACAAAGTTCATTTGAAAAGCAGCATAGGCGTGTGTATAGACACCTGTCATATATGGGACGCAGGCTATGACATTGTAAACAACATTGACAATGTTTTAATGGAATTTGACAAAATAATAGGTCTTAAATATTTAAAGGCTATCCACATAAATGACAGCTTAAACGAAAAAGGCTCTCATAAAGACCGCCACGCCCTTATTGGAAAAGGAACAATAGGCATTGATGCTTTTGAAAGTATTATCAATCACCCTTACCTTTGTAATCTGCCCTTTTACTTGGAAACTCCTACGGATAACAAAGGTCACGGTGAAGAGATAAGCCTTTTAAGATCTTTATATAAACAATAAAAAACGGCTGACTGCAAATCAATTTAAAAAATAATTTGCAGCAGCCCTTTTATGCCAAAGCTCTTTTATTTTCGGCAGCCATCTCAAAAAGAAAATCTATATCCTCACATATTTCATTTTCTCTTTCAGCCATTTCTTCTTTATATTCCAAAACCAAATCAGCATTTGGCGTAAATTCTCTATAATACTTAATAAATTCGTTAAAATCGAAGGTTCCGTCAAAAATTCTGTTGTGTTCATCACTCTTCCCATAGTTATTGTGAATGTGATATGAAATAATTTTATTTTTTAAAGAAAGCATTACATTTCTCAAATCCCAGCCGTTGGCATTTATATGTCCAATGTCTATAACAACATTACACACGCTTTCCCTGCAAAAGGAAATAAATTCATTTTCATTTAAAAGCATTGTATTATTTGCGGCTATGCCTGCGTTTTCAACGGCAACTGATATTCCGTAAGGCAGCAAAAGCTGAGATACCTCGTGTAAATTATCCTGTGACACCTTAAGCATTTCTTCCTTTTTATCAAGGGGCACAACACAGTTGTTGTGATGATAAACTATATATCTGCAGCCCATTACGGAACCGTATTTTATCATTGAGCTTAATCTGTGTATTGTTTTTTTATATTCATTTGAATGTATATCTGCTGTATGCTCAATTTCAAAAGAAGGCTCGTGAAAACTTACTGGAACATTTTTTAAAAAGGGAACACACTCTTTAAGAACTTTTTCAAATTCACCTTCATCAAATCTGGGAAATATCTCAACTCCCACTCTGCCTTTATATTTTTCAACGTAATTAAGTACGTTTTTAAAATTATCACTGTGGTACATACTTGTACTTATCATTACACACATTTTTACATCCCCTCATATGTTATTTACTTATTTTTAATAATTTTATTTTTTAACCGTAAATATGATACCACATTAAATATAAAATTCAAGCATTTTTTTGTAAAATTTTTATGAAAATATTTTAACTGTATTTTTAAACTCCAAGCCCCAAAAACAGCATTTTATATTCGTTTAAACTTAATAAAATTAACCCTCAAGATTTTGTATATACTCTTTCATAATTTCTCTTGCGGCAGGTATGGCATTGCTTCCCTTCCCCGCATTTTCAAGAAGCACGGCAACAGCTATCTTAGGCTCATCGGCAGGAGCAAAGGCAACAAACCAAGCGTGATCGTCCCCTTGAGGATTTTCCGCCGTTCCCGTTTTGCCCGCAACCTGTATTTCTCCCGAATAAGCCGCCTTACCCGCAGACGCTCCCGAAATATTGTTTTCACTGCTCACCTTTCCGCTTACACTGAAAGCTGCTCTTGTGGCTGTTCCGTTTTCAACAACGCCTATCATAAGCTCCTTTAAGCTTTCCGCAAGCTCGGGAGAAACAGCCTGATTCAGCTTCACGGGTATTGTTCTGTTTCTCACTCCTCCCGACGGTGTGAGGCTGTGATCCACAACATAAGGCTGCATCATAATGCCGTTATTTGCAACGGCAGATGTTATCATCGCCATAAACAAAGGTGTTACAAGAGTTCTGCCCTGGCCGAAAGCTGTTTCAACAATTTCCGTTTCCTCTGCATTTTCAGTCAGAGGGAATGAAGACTTACTGTATTCAAGGGCAAGTCCTATATCCTTGTTAAATCCAAATGCAGATGCTGCACTTATTAGCTTGTCCGCACCTATTTTTACACCCAGCTCCGAAAAATATATATTACAGCTTTTTGCAAAAGCAGAGTCCATTTTTACATTTCCGTGGGCTGTTCCGTCATAACAATGTATTATATTGTTTCCAAAGCGTTCCTCACCCTCACAGTCAATTTCATATTCATTTAAGCTGCTGTCAGTCTGCAAAGCAGCTGCGGCAGTTACTATCTTAAATACGGAGCCCGGGGGATAAAGCCCCTGTGTAGCTCTGTTAAGAAGAGGTGAATTTTCTTCATCGCTGTTAAGGCTTTCCCAGTTTTCCGCAACCGTATTGCTGTCAAATGTAGGGTTTGAAACCATAGCAAGTATTTTGCCTGTGGAAGGCTCCATAGCAACAATTGAACCTCTCTGATTTCCAAGCTGTTCCCCTGCTATTTCCTGAAGTCTGTTGTCTATTGTCAGCACAAGACTGTTTCCCTCAATGTCTGTACCCATAAAAAAATTACCCAATCTTTGAATAAATTCATTGCTTATTGTTTCAAGCCTGAAATTGTATTTGGACTCTACGCCTGCCTTGCCTTTTACAGTATATCCCACAACGTGAGCATAATATTTTGCATTTGTATAAACTCTTTTAAAAGTACCGTCCTCCTGCTTTACATCTTCCGCAATTACATCACCGTTAGCGTCATATATGGACCCTCTTTTAATACCCTCGTTGCTTTGAGAAAGTCTGGGATTATAAGGATTTGACACAAAGCTGTGAGAATCATATAAGCTCAGCTTTAACAAATATCCTATAAGCAGAAGGAACATTAAAGCATAAAGCCAAAATATTTTTTTTATGGAACTTCTCATTAATGATCTCTCCTTTTTCTGTTGTAGCTTTCAGGTCTGCCTCCTATATCCGGAGGAGTTTTTTTAGCTGATTTCACATTTCTTCTTGCAGGTCTTTCAACAGCACCCTCTGAATTGCTCCTTATATTCAGGTCATATTTTTTTGCCCCGCTTATAGAAGAGCCTTGTGTTTTTACCTTTCTTTTTGAAGTCTTTTCCCCGTTGTCATAAGCTCCCTCTGTCATTTTCATTGCCTTCCTTGTTTGAGGGTGTCTTATTCTTTCGTGAATGTCTTCAGCCTTTTTATCTCTTTCATATTCTTGGTTTTTCATAATTATCCACTGCATTATCGCAACTATAATATAGCTTATTACAATAGAAGTACCTCCATAGCTTACAAAAGGCAGTGTTACACCCGTAAGAGGAATAAATTTTATTACTCCTCCTATAATAAGAAAAGACTGAAAAGCTATAAGGGCATTGAACCCCGCACACACAAGACTTAAAAATCTGTTATTGTTTTCAATTGCGCCCCTTGCCCCCTCAAGTAAAATAAGCATAAATATAAGTATTAATCCTATAGCAAAAATAACACCGAATTCTTCACAAACGGCAGAAAATATAAGGTCCCTTTCAACAACGGGTATACTTGTTGCATAACCTCTTGTAAAGCCTATTCCCGTTACTCCCCATGTGCATATGGCAAAAAGTGAATGTGCTATCTGATAGCCTGTATCACCGGGGTCAAGCCACGGATTTTGCCAAGCCTCAACTCTCACTCTAATGTGTGAAAACAGCTTATATGCAGCTCCTGCTGCTACACTTATAAAAGCAAGCCCTCCAAGCAAATAAAAATAATTGGAGGTGGCTATAAAAAGCAAAACCACAAATGTCATATAAAATATAAGGGCAGAACCCAGATCGTTTTGTCCCCCTACAAGAACAAGAACTATTATACCGCTTAAAACAGTAGGTATTATCAATTTTTTAAACGTTGGCTTTTCAGCAAAAGCAGACGCCAAATAAAACACAAAAAATACCTTTATTATTTCAGAGGGCTGAAAGCCTATGGGACCTATGTCTATCCAGTTTTTTGAACCGCCCGAAGCAAAGCCGAACACAAGAGTCGCAAAAAGCAGTGCAAAGGCACATATAATATAGACCTTTCTAAACCTGTAAAGCTCAGGCATAACCGAAAGTATCTTAGGCATAACTATCATCATAGCAATGCCTATTGTATTCCATATAAGCTGTTTTACGGCAAGGTCAGTATTAAGTCTGTAAAGCATCATAAGTCCTATGTCCATAAGAAAGAAAACACAGTTATAAAGCAAATGACTTCCCTCGGGATAAAGCTTTGCCGTAATTGTGTTTCCTCCTATTATGAGCAGAAATCCTATTACGCAGTAAATTATAACAGGCTGTATATCATATTCATAAGCAGCCGAAATAAGCACAACACTTGCCGTAATGTGAAAAAGTATTATACAAATTCTCTGGTTGCTTAAACCTGCGGCTATATTAAAGCCTGCCATATTCTGCCTTTTTAAATTTATCATAAATCCACAGAAAACAAAAACCGCAATATAAATAATAAACAGATATTTTGAAATAATTATAAACAAATCAATCATTTAAAGCACTCCTCTGTTGAAATGACCGCCTGTTACTTCACCTTTAACACATTTTGTATCTGACGGTTTTTCTCCTTTTTCTATAACATTAATATGTTCCCTTGCTATGGCATATGTTTCATCGTAATTTTCAACA
>JAUNPM010000134.1 GCA_030536675.1 Clostridia bacterium
ACAGGCTTTAAGGGAATAGGCTCGGGAATTGCCTTGGGCTTTGTTGTAAATGCGGCGGAAATAATTTTGCTTTTAAAATCAAATATAAAGGGAGAAAAAAAGAATATATTAAAAGGTGTTGTGTTTGGACTTTTGCTTATTGCAGGTATTTATTTTGTTATAATGGGCAAGCTTGGCATAAAAGGTATAAATGAAGTAAGGTACCCATTTTTTGAAATTATGAATACTGCCGATCTGCCTAATGTGTTTATTAAAAGGCAGGAGGGAATATTCATTTCATTATGGATCGTCAGTGCCTTGATTTCCGTTTTTATATATTTTTCCTCTGCGGCAGAGTTTATGTGTGCAATAAATATTAACAGAAAAATATCGGTTATATTTCTTATGATTTTTGTGTTTATATTTGCTTCCTTTTATAAGGGGGAAATAAGAGCAATAAGAACTTACTGTTTTTTACAGATAATAGGCGGGGTTTTAACTGTGTTTTTAATTCCTTTAATATATGTGTTCGGGAGGAATAAGGTTGAATAAATGTTTTTTTATAATTATATTTGCTTTGCTTTTCCTGACGGGCTGTGGGAAAACAAGAGAGCTTGAAAACAGAGATTATGTTATGGCAATAGGTATTGATGATGAAAACGGATACAGTATAAGTGCCTCGGTATCAAAGCCCGACAAGGAAAACAGCGGAGCGGAAACTATGTTTACGGGCAATGGTGAAAGTATAGAAAAAGCTGTTGAAAATATTAACGGAAAAACAAAAGGAAACATATATATGGGGCTTAACAGAGTAATGGTGGTTTCGGAAGGGTTTAAGGGATACGGAGAGCTTATCAACTATTTCAGCAACAATGTGGAGCTTAGCAGAGATATAGTTATTGTAAAAGCCAAAGATCCTTATGAAATACTTGAAACTAAAAATGACGATGACAGTGCCTCTAAATATATATATAATTATTTTCAGGATAAAAAAAAGGTTGATATGGACAGGCTAATGGATTATTATAATAAGGGAGAAGAAATTGTTATTCCTTATGTAAAAAAGGAAAATGAAAGAATAGTCATAACAGGCGGCGGGAACGTATACTAAATTTTGTGACCTGCTGTATTTATGAAGTGGTCAAGTGTTATTAAATATATGAAAATATATTTAATAACACGGCTTGTCCACGGATTTATTAACCTAAATTTTACATTGAATATACATAATTGTGAATTAAAAATTTTAAAAATATTGTATACTGAAATTGAAGAATATGTTAAACGGAGGTTTTGATTTTGAGTAAAAATATATTTATTACCGAAGATGATGAAAGCATAAGAGCTCTTATTAAGGTGGCTCTTGAGGGATACAATCACAGGGTGTATGACTTTGAAACGGCTGAAGAGGCTCTTGAGGCTATGGAAAAGGTAAAGCCCGACCTTGCAATATTTGATATTATGCTGCCGGGTATGCAGGGGACGGAGGCTGTTAAAAGATTAAGACAAAATGACAGATATAAAAAAGTGCCTATAATCATATTGACTGCAAAGGACAGCGAAGTTGATAAAATAATAGGTCTTGACAGCGGAGCAGATGATTATGTTACAAAGCCTTTCAGCGTTATGGAGCTTATGGCAAGAGTGCGTTCACAGTTAAGAAGAACGGAAGAGCAGGCAGTAAATTACAGAGAAATGGGTATTCTTAGAATAAATACGGATACAAGGGAAGTGTTTGTAAAAGATGAGCCTGCCGTGCTTACATTTAAGGAATATGAGCTGCTCATATATCTTATTGACAATACTCACAGAGTGGTAACAAGAGATGAACTGCTTAATAAAATATGGGGATATGAATATACGGGAGAAACAAGAACAATAGACATACACATAAGAACTTTAAGACAGAAAATAGGCGCTGCCGGTGAATACATAAAAACGGTCAGAGGTATGGGCTACAGAATAAGCAAGGATTGATATTATGTCAAAGGCTATATATAAAAGGGTTATTGCTATTGTATTGATAGTGCTTGCAGTGTATTCGTTAATATTTTCCTATATGTACAGCAGCTATAATCTAAAGGAAACCAAAATTGAAATGACGGAGCTTATAGATAAAATTGACGATATAACAAAGGATATATCCGATGAAGATATGGAAGCCAAGATACAAGAGATACAGCCCTTTATGATTTTTAAAAATATGAGAATAACCGTAATATCCCAAAGCGGAAGTGTAATTGCGGAAACAGACGGCACTGTTGTGAGCTTTGAAAATCACAATGACAGACCCGAGGTAAAGACTGCTAAAAAGGGTGCAACGGGAGTAAGCGTAAGATATTCCAATTCATTGGAAAAAAATATGCTCTATGTTGCAAAAATGTCTGATGACAAAAGCAGAATAATAAGAGTTTCCATACCCTACAGCAACAAACTTATGTTTATGAGGACACAGCTGCCTTCAATAGCAATAACAACTGTTATTACGCTTATGCTGGCAATGTTTATAAGCTCAAAAATAACTAAAAAAATAACGGAGCCTTTAAGAGAGCTGACAACGGAGCTTTTAAAAATACAAAGCGGTGACGACCTTAAACTGAAAACATATGAATACAGAGAATTAAATGACATTGCAAAGGCTATAAATACACTTTCGGAAAGAATTGAAACGGGAGTTGCAAGTATAAAGGAAATAAACAGAAGAACGGAATACATACTTGACAATATGAAGGACGGGCTTGTGTTTGTTGACCATAATAAATGCGTCATAGGCTTAAATGAGGCGGCAAGAGAAATATTTGAATGTAGGTATAAAAGAAAGTATTTAAATATAATACATTATACAAGAAATATTAAAATACTTGAGGCGGTCAATGATGCAATAGACATACGAAAGGAAAGTAATTTTGACATAACTCTTGAAGATGAAAGAATAATTGCCGTTCACGTTTCAAGGGTTATGAAGGGAGTAATAGAAAAAGACCACGGAGGCGCCATAATATTGCTCATTGATGTTACAACGGAAAGACAAAACAAAGAATTGAGAGAAAATTTCTTTGCAAATGCTTCTCACGAGCTTAAAACACCGATCACTTCCATAAAGGGGTATTCGGAGCTTTTAACAAGTGATATTCCTTACAGTGATGAGCAGAAAAAAGAGTTCCTTATGAGAATAAGAAAGGAAAGCGACAATATAACCTCTCTTATAAATGATATTCTGACAATATCCCGTATTGAGGCGGGAAAAGGCAAACAGGATAAGACACAATTCAGCATTAAGACTCTTATTGAGGATATGGTAAAGGGCTTTGAGCCTATGCTTAATGAAAACAATATTGAGATGAATGTGTTCTGCGAGGATATAACAGTAAATGAAGAGTTGTCAAAGTTTACCACTCTTTTTAACAATCTTATTTCAAATGCAATAAAATATAATGTTAAGGACGGAAAGGTTTTTGTGACTGTTGCAAGGAGCAAAAATAAAATATTTATTGAAGTAAGTGATACGGGCATAGGTATACCCAGAATAGCCCAAAGCAGAGTGTTTGAAAGATTTTACAGAGTGGATCAGGGCAGAAGCAAAAAGGTTGGGGGTACGGGTCTTGGGCTTGCTATTGTAAAGCACATTGTAAGCTATTACAACGGAAGTGTATCTCTTGACAGTGAGGTGGATAAGGGAACTACAATAAAAATTGAGCTTAATATTTCGGAGGATAATGTTAAGTGAGAGTATAGAAATATGTAAGGGCGGTATTTGCTTGGGCAGATGCCGCTTTTTTTGTAATAAAGTAAGTATTAGTTAAATAGTTTGCGGTTTTATAGTTTATATAATTTTATTTTTTTAAAATTGTGGTATTATTATAATATAAAAACATTAAACAAATAATTGGAAAGGAGGATCATATGCTGTATATACATTATTACAAATCACCTCTGGGTAATATTTTAATGGCTGCGGACAGTGTCGGATTAACGGGGTTATGGTTTGAGGGACAAAAATACTTTCCATATGAACTTAATATTGAGTATAAGGAAAAAGAGCTGCCTATTTTTGAACAAACAAAAAAATGGCTTGATATTTATTTTTCGGGATATGAGCCTGATTTTATGCCTGATGTACATATGATCGGTTCAGAATTTCAAATTAAAGTGTGGAGCATTTTAAAACAAATTCCCTACGGTCAAACAATGACATATGGTGAAATAGCAAATAAAATTGCAGAGCAAAATGGTGGAATACCAATGTCTGCACAGGCTGTAGGCGGTGCTGTGGGACACAATTTGATATCTATAATTATACCCTGTCACAGGGTCGTGGGCAAAAACGGAAGTTTGACAGGCTATGCGGGAGGAATTGAAAGAAAAATAAAATTACTTGAGCTGGAAAATGTAAACGTAAAAAATTTTTTTATACCTAAGAAAGGAACTGCATTATGAACCCAAAAAATTCTGATATTATAAATAAATCTATGGAAGATGATATAAAGGGAAAGGAAAAAACAGGCTTTTATCCCTATTACAATAAGGGTGAAATTTTATTTGACCAAAGGTGGGTATTGATAACAGGCATAAAAAATTGAAATTTTGACAAGCAAATATGCCTTAAATATATTGACAAATATTTTTAATTTTATTATAATAATAGGCAGTGTAAAACGGAAGGATAAGTAAATATAAACCGAGGTTTAAGAGAGAATACGGAGGGTGCGAGTATTTACAAGGTTTATGTTGAAGCTGCCTTTTGAGTGTTGTGTGCTCCCGTGTGCGGTAATAACGCAACGTCTTATCTGCGTTAAAGATCAAGAGTTGACAAAATTTGTTTGCTTAAAATATGTCGTAACGATATTTTGTGGGCAATATTATTTTGTCAGCAGGGTGGTACCGTGGAATGTTTATTTCGCCCCTGCAGTCATAAGACTGCGGGGGTTTATTTAATTCAATGAAGCAATATTTGTTTCGGTTTAGTGTGTACAGAAATA
>JAUNPM010000135.1 GCA_030536675.1 Clostridia bacterium
TATCGGCTGCTATAGTATTAAGGATCTAAGAAAATAAATTATTAACGGAATAAACCGCGGTGGAGGAGAGATTTTATGCTATGTAATGTACCAATTCCGTTCCCCTGTGTAAAAATTGACAAAGAACTAAATATTATAGATTTTAACGGAGTATACAAGGAATGGAGCAGGGAGCTTAAGGGAGTAAAGTCAATATTCGACCTTAAGTCCGATTTTGACGTTGACAAAAAAAATCAAAAGACCTGTATTAACGGAAAATACTATGAGCTTTTTACAGAGGCTGAAAATGATACTTTCAATGTGATATTTATTGAAAATCCTTACATTAACAGTCAGGGCAACGTTGCGTCAAACATACTTGTGGGTATTCTTATTGTAGATAACAGTCTTGAAATTCAGGAAACAATGGACGAAATAAGATTTCCTCATTTCAGTGCCATTATTGAAAGAAAAATAAACGACTATTTTAACAATATGGGCGGGCTTGTAAAAAAATTTGAGGGCTACAAATATCTCTTTGTTTTAAACAAGGAAATGCTTCAAAAGCTCAAAGAGGATAAATTTTCAATTGTGGATCAGATAGGCAATATTGAAATGGGAAACGACGTTCCCGCAACGCTTAGCATAGGCATAGGTATGAACGGAAATACCGTAAATGAGGATATGGCTTTTGCAAGAGCCGCATTTGACCTTGCTATGGGAAGAGGAGGAAATCAGATAGTAATAAAAGAGTCTGAGGACTCCTACCAGTTTATAGGCGGTGACGGAAAGGAAGTAAGCAAAAATTCAAAGGTAAGGGCAAGAGTTAAGGCTTACGGTCTTGTTGAGCTTATACTTTCTGCAAGCGATGTTATGATAATGGGGCATAAAAATCCCGACCTTGACAGCTTGGGCTCTGCCGCAGGAATATTTGCAATATCAAATTTCTATGATAAAAAATGCCACATTATTTTAAATAAGGTCACAAGCTCCATAAAGGCCTTATATGAAAGGCTCTGCGACGACGGAAGATATGAAAACGTGTTCATAAACAGTGAGGAAGCTATAAAAATTGCCAAAAGAAGAACACTTCTCATTGTTGTGGACACTCACAGACCGTTTCTTACAGAGTGTCCCGAGCTTCTTGAAACTCAAAAGAACATTGTTATGATAGACCATCACAGAAAAGCAACAGGTGCCATAGACAATTGTGCTCTTGTGTATCACGAGGCATATGCCTCCTCAACCTGCGAAATGGTTACGGAAATGCTTATGTATATAAAGGGAATAAGATTGAGCAGAACAGAAATAGAAGGGCTTCTTGCGGGAATTACCGTAGACACAAAGAATTTTGCCTTTAAAACGGGAATAAAGACATTTGAGGCTGCTGCTTATCTTAAAAAGAACGGCGCTGATACAATATCAGTAAGAAGGCTGTTTAAAAATTCCTTTGATGAATATTTGGCACGTTCGGAAATTATAAGAACGGCTGAAATAATATACGACAATATGGCAATATCGGTGCTTAACAATGAGATAAAGGTGGATAATCCCATAGTGCTTATTGCCCAGGCGGCAGATGAGCTTTTAAGCATAAGAGGTATTGAAGTAAGCTATGTGCTGTGCGAATATGGAGGAAGGGTCTGCATAAGCGCAAGAAGCCTGGGGAAGGTAAATGTGCAGAAGCTAATGGAAATGCTTGGAGGCGGAGGTCATCAGGCGGGAGCTGCGGCACAGCTTGAAAATGTTACAATGGACGAGGCAATTGCCCTTTTAAAAGAAAAAATTGAAGAATATTTAAAGGAGAAAAATTAATATGAAGGTTATATTATTACAGGATATTAAAGGCGTAGGCAAAAAGGATCAGACAATAAATGCAAGTGACGGATATGCAAAGAATTTTCTTATACCAAAGAAAATGGCTGTGGAGGCTAATGAGGCAAACATAAGAAAACTTGAAAAGCAGAAGGCTGAGGCTGCCGCAAGGGCTGAAGCAGAGCTTGAAGCCGCAAGGAAGCTGGGCGAAGAAATAAGCTCAAAGGTCATAAGCCTTAAGGTCAAGGTGGGAAACAACGGCAAGCTTTTCGGCGCAGTGACAAATAAAGAGGCGGCAGCTGCGTTAAAGGAGCAGTTCAACATAGATATTGACAAAAAGAAAATAACAGTTGACCCAATAAAAGCAGTGGGAGAGGCAGAAGCAAGCGTTAAGCTCCACCCACAGGTAACAGTTAAGCTTAAAATTTCCGTTTCCGAATTAAAGTAATAAAATTAAAAAGAGGTTTTGAGTTATGGCTGAAAATAAAAATGAAAATTCTTATATAAACCGTATACCGCCTCACGATAATGACGCTGAACAAATGGTGCTTGCCTGTATGCTTTATCCCGATGAGGACGGTGTGAGAATTGCCGCCGAAAATTTGACGGCGGAGGATTTTTACAGTCCCGCCCATAAGATAATATTTGACGCTTTTATTGACCTTTACAACAATAACAAGCCCGTTGATTTTGTTATGGCAAAGGACAAGCTGGAGTCACTGGGATTTTTGGAACAGGTAGGCGGTGTTGAATATATTGTAAATTTAAGCGGACTTGCCGCAACTACGGCAAAGACAAAGTTTTATGTTGACATTGTAAAGCAAAAGGCTGTGTTCAGAAAGCTGATAAAGGTAGGGGATACAATATCCTCAAGCAGCTATGAGGGCAGTGAGGATGTGGATACTGTTATTGCAAAGGCAGAACAGGATATACTTGAGGTTTCTCAAAACATAAACAGCAATGATTTTGTTTCAATGGACAGAGTTATGGCTGAGGTTATTGAAAACATTGACAAGGTGACACGCTCCAACAGCAGAATAACGGGAATAGAAACAGGCTTTAAGGATTTTGACAGGCTTACGGCAGGACTTCAAAATTCAGACCTTATTCTTATAGCGGGACGTCCGTCAATGGGAAAAACCGCTTTTGCTCTTAATATTGCCCAGTTTGCCGCTGTTGAAAAAAGAGTGCCTGTTGCTATATTCAGCTTGGAAATGTCAAAGGCACAGCTGGGAAACAGAATGTTGTCCGCACAGGCTCTTGTGGATTCGGGCAAATTGAGAGTGGGAAACCTTACACCGGAGGAATTTGACGCAATAGCTATGGCTATGGGAACTCTTTCGGCTGCTCCCATTGAAATATATGATACTCCCGGAATAAATCCCATAAGTATGAGGGAAAAGTGCAGAAAGCTTAAGCTTGAAAAGGGTCTTGGACTTATTGTGATCGACTACCTACAGCTTATGGAGGGCACGGGAAACAGAAATGAGTCGGATCAGCAGAGAGTTTCGTACATATCACGTTCCTTAAAGGGTATTGCCCGTGAGCTTAATGTGCCTGTAATTGCTCTTTCTCAGCTTTCAAGAGGTCCCGAGGGAAGAACGGATCACAGACCTATGATGTCAGACCTTAGAGAATCAGGTGCCATTGAGCAGGACGCCGATGTTGTGTGCCTGCTTTTCAGAGAGGAATACTACAAAAAGGACGATCCCGAGGTCAAAAATAAGGGCGAGGTAATAGTGGCGAAAAACAGAAACGGTTCTACGGATACTGTAAACCTTATTTGGAGAGGTCAGTTTACAAGATTTGACAATATGATAGACAGTGGTGACGGATTTATACCTGATATTCCGTCTGATGCAGAATAAAAATTAACAAAAAAAGACAGCCCGCTATTTGCAAGGCTGTTTTTTTGTTTGTTATAAAATTATAAAATTTGATACATATCAAGAAGAAGTTTCTTTGTATCTTCAAAGCTCAAGCAAGGGTCTGTTATGGATTTGCCGTATATATGCTCTTTGGCATCACAGTTCTGATTGCCGCCCATAATATAGCTTTCTATCATTACACCCTTTACAAGTTTTTTAAGTCTTTCACTGCAGGCTCTTGAATGAAGGATATCCTTAACTATTCTGGGCTGTTCAGTGTGTATTTTCTTTGAATTTGAGTGGTTTGCATCAACTATTACGGCAGGATTTTGGTAGGTTCCCGCATTATACATATCGGCGGCAAGAATAAGATCCTCATAGTGATAGTTCTGAATATGAACACCTCTTTTATTTACGGAGCCTCTCATTATTGCGTGAGCGTGAGGATTGCCGCTTGTCTTTACCTCATAGCCGTTGTAAAGAAAATCGTGGGACTGCTGTGCCGCACGTATTGAATTGAACATAACGGAAAGGTCGCCGCTCATTGGGTTTTTCATTCCAACGGGGCAGTCAATGCCGCTTGAGGTAAGGCGGTGCTGCTGATTTTCAACGCTTCTTGCGCCTATTGCTATGTATGAAAGAATATCCTCTACAAAAGGAAGATTTGACGGATAAAGCATTTCATCTGCTATTGGCAGACCTGTTTCCTTAATAACTCTCAAATACATTTTTCTTATTGCCTTGATACCCTCTGCCATATTAGGCTCCCCGTTTGGGTCCGGCTGATGCATCATACCCTTGTAGCCTTCACCTGTGGTCCTTGGCTTTCCTGTGTAAACTCTTATAACGGTAAAAATTTTGTCGCTGATAAGCTTGCTTACTTCCTCAAGTCTTCTTGCGTAATCGCAGACAGCCTCCTCCTCGTCTGCGGAGCAGGGACCTACTATAACTATAAATCTGTTATCTTTTCCTTCAAAAATTTCTTTAAGCTGCCTGTCATTTTCGTCCTTTATTGCCTTAAGCTCAGGCGTAAGCGGTGTCATTGCCTGAATTTCGGCAGATGAAGGCATTTTTCTGATATTTGTGAAACTCATTTGATACACTCCTTTAATACTTTTACTGTAGTGCAATATTCTGCATTACTTATTAATATATAATTTTTTTGACGATAAGTCAAGTATTTAGAAGTATTTTATATAATTCATACGTAAATTTTACTTTTTTGTGAACAAAGTTTGAATAAATGTTGGCTAAATTTAATAATTTCTATTGCCATATTTAAAAA
>JAUNPM010000136.1 GCA_030536675.1 Clostridia bacterium
CGGTGATTGGTATTGTATGTTTCCCGAAAACAGCAGAGATGCATCTTATATTAATGAATATGATAAATTCAGCTGGAGTGTGTTAAGGGACGAGGAGGGTTTTTATAATATGACGCCTGTTGAGGTCCTTGAAGAAATATTTACTTAAAGAAATATTTAAATGATGAAATATAAAATTAAGGTGTTGCTTGTGCAATGCCTTTTATTTTTTTGTAATAAAGAGGACAAGTAATTCATATATAATATTGAGGTGGTACAAATGAAAGTGATTGAAATGTGCAGCAAATATCTTTGTGAAAATGTAAGAAAAGCCGTGCTTTCCTGTGATTTGGAAAATGCAGAGGAAATAAGGCTCAGGCTCAACAGGGAAGTGAAAATAAAATACAGTGACAGAGAAGAAAGCCTTAGCTACAAAATAAACAAGGAGGATATTGAAAATATATTAGGCAGGCTTACTCAATATTCTCCCTATGCTTTTAAGGAGGAAATAAACGGAGGTTACATAACCGTTGAGAGCGGCTACAGAGTGGGAATAACGGGCACTGTTATTGAGGACCCGGGAGAAATACAAAACATAAAAAACATAAGCAGTATGAATATCAGAATAGCAAGGGAAATAAAGGGCTGCTGCAGGTCTGTTTTGAAATATATAAAGGGCAATACAATAATTGTTTCTCCGCCAGGAGCAGGCAAGACCACGTTGTTAAGGGATCTGGTGAGAATATGGAGCAATGAGGGTAGAAACATATGCGTTATAGATGAGAGAAATGAAATAAGCGGAACATATATGGGAGTAAGTCAGCTGGATCTGGGAGAAAGGACAGATGTTATTGTAAATGTGAGCAAGGCTCGGGGCTTTGAAATGGCGCTCAGAGCTATGTCCCCCGATGTTATAGCTGCTGATGAAATAGGAGGAGGTGACGATGTGAATGCAATAAAATCGGCACTGAACTGCGGTGTAAATATATTGTGTACCTTACATTCATATAATGAGGAGGATATAAAAACAAAAAGAGGTATACGAGAGCTTGTGGAAAGCAAGGTATTTGATACATATATTTTTATGAATAAAAATTTCAGTCAAAACAGAATAGAAAAAATTTGCGACAGGGAGCTGAATATTATATGGCAGGGAAAATAATCGGGGGAATTTTAGTTGTAGCCGCCTGTTTTTGTATGGGGTACAGGATATCAATAAGGGAAAAGCTGAGGCTTGATGAATTGCTGTATCTTAAGGGAGCAATACTTAAAATAATGTCGGAAACAGAGCACAACAGAGCTACATTTTGTGAAGCTCTTAAAGCCTCCGTAAATGTGGAGGAAAATGATATTTTTTCATCTATTTATAATGCGGTGAAAAATAATAATGCAGTAAAAACCGCCTGGAAGTATGCTTTTGAGGAAAATGCGGACAATTGCTATATGTCAAGAGAGGATATAGACAGGCTGTCTTTAACGGGGGAGGGCTTTAACAGCGGTGACATAAATTTGCAGAAAAAATATGTACAAAGCAGTGTTGATTACATAAATTCTCAGGAAGAATTAATAAAGAGCAAGCTGGAAAAGGATAAAAAGGTGTACAGAAGCGTAAGCGTAACAATAGGTCTGTTTATTGTTCTTCTTTTAATATAGGAGGATCAATATGGATATAAATATTGTTTTTAAAATTGCGGCGGTAGGCATACTTGTTTCCGTTATGAATCAGGTGCTTTCAAGGGCGGGGAGAGATGAACAGGCTATGCTGACAACTCTTGCGGGGCTTGTGGTGGTGCTTTATTGGATAATTCAATATATAAGCGATCTGTTCAGTCAGGTGCAGACTTTATTCAGGCTCTAAGGAATGAGGTGCGGGTATGGATGTAATAAAAATAGGGGTAATAGGTCTTATGGGTGCAATATTGGCAACGACTTTAAAAGATGATAAAAGCTACGGCTTTTTAATATCAGTTGCTACGGGACTTGTGCTCCTGTTTTTAATTGTGCCGGTGTTTTCGGATATATTTAATAATTTTACGGAGCTGGGAGAGGGAATAGGAATAAACAGCAGGTATGTAAGCGTTATGATAAAGGCTTTGGGAGTTGCTTATGTTTCTATGTTTTCGTCACAGATATGCAGAGATTTCGGACAAAACAGCATAGCAGATAAAATTGAGCTGGGAGGAAAGGTAATTATACTTTTAAACGCTATGACTGTTATAAATGAGCTTATAGGAGAAATGCTCAGCTTTATAATGTGAAAATACGGAAGATTATACCGGGGGCTTAAGGTATGAAAAAAATAATTTTTGTATTTATGTTTACAATTATGTTTGCCTGCAGTGTTAAGGGTGAAGATAATGTTAAAATTGAAAGTTTTGATTTTTACGGGCTTGAAAAAGAAGTGGAAGAAAAAACGGATCTGTCTTTTAATGAAATGCTTAAGGATTTTTTTGATGGTAAGGGTATTTTTAATATTATTAAGGACAAGGCTTTGGACGTAATAAAAAATGAGCTGTTTACAAACAACAAATATATTAAGGCTGTTATTGTCATAAGCATAATTTCAGCAGTAATTAATATACTTGCTTCGGATATTAAGGATAAGTCTTCCGCAGAGCTTGTGGGCTTTATAGGGCGTGTAATGATAGTGGGCATTGCAGCTGCGTCATTTAAAAATTCAATTATGGTACTTGAAAACTGCGTAAGTGACATAACGGATATAATAAACAGTGCAATACCCTATATTATTATGCTCCTTACAGCTACGGGAAACGTATCTTCAATAGGCGGCGGAGGGATAATTGCGGCAGGCACGGCAGTGACGGCGGGAGCAATAAAAACCGTAATTGTGCCTGTGCTTGTTATAGCAACTCTTTTAAGAATACTTAATATATTGTCTAAAAAGCAGCTTTTGGACAAGCTGTCGGAGCTTTTTATAAGGGGTACTTCAATAGGACTTAGGGGCTGTGCCTATTTGTTTGTGTTCCTTCTTACAATAGAGCGCATAAGCGGAGGAGCAATAAACAAGGGCTTGGGAAGCTCAGTAAAGTCGGTTATAAAAATGGTGCCTGTTGTGGGAGATGTTATAGGCGGAGTAAGCGATGTGGCTTTAAATACAATAAGTGCAATATCAAGCGGAGCGGGCATTTTGCTTATGTGCATAATTATAATTATTTCTCTTGTTCCTATAGGAGAAATTGCGGCGGCGGCTTTTTTGTACAAAATTGCGGCGGCGCTTCTTGAGCCTGTGTGTGACAAGCAGACCATAGAGATAATTGATGCGGTAGGTGAGAGTAATTTGCTTATATTGTCTGCACTTTTTATAATAAGCGCTATGTTTGTGACGGCTTGTGCAATTATTTTATGCGGGGTGGGTTAATTGGAGTTTATAAAAAGCTATGCTGAAAAAATTGCGGTGTTTGTTGTCCTGTCTTTGTATATTGATGTTATACTGCCCGACAACAGCTACAGAAAATACATAAGGATAATTGTGGGAGCTATGCTTATAGGCGTTGTGACAGAGCCTGTAAGAAGGCTTCTGGGGAGGTGATGACTTGGATATCAATAAAATAATCACGGATAAAAAGGGGCTTGCCGTAATAGCTTTATTTTTTATTGCGGGTATTATGCTTATTATGGGGACAGGTACGGAAATAAATAAAACAAATGTTAAAACGGAAAGTGTAAGCACGGACAGGCTGAACAAGGAGCTTGAAAGCATATTGTCAAAGGTCGAGGGTGCGGGAAATGTAAAGGTGCTTATTAATTACAAGCAATCAGGTGAAAAAATACTTGCATATGATATGGAGAGCAGCATAAATGAAAAGGAGGGAGGAAAGGAAAATAATACCAGAAGTGAGGTGGTTTATGACGGTGACAAAATGCCCGTTATATTAAAGGAATATATGCCAAAGGCGGAAGGAGTAATAATCGCTGCTCAGGGAGCAGACAATGAAAATGTAAAAAATCAATTAATTGCGGGGACAATGGCATTATTGGGCATTGACGAGCATAAAATAGAAGTACTAAAAATGAAGTAGGAGGTTAATATGTCTATTAAAAAAAATCATGTAATTATTACGGCTCTTGTGGTTATGATCGCAGCAGCGGGTTATCTTAACTACATAGATTCAACACCGGGAGATGTAAGCGAGGTTATGCTTACAGATGAAGGAGAGCTGGCGGCAGTGCCCGATGATGTGGCAGTAAATGATGAGGATACCCTTATATTGGGAGAAGAGGCCGCTGTTGAATCAACAACACAGAAAACGGAAAAGTCAGGCAAGGCAGACAAAAAGGAAAGCGGTGAGGGTGAAAGTGAGGAGGCGGCTGATCCCAATGCGGGAACGGCAGTATTTGTAAATTCATCAAATGATTCTTCATATTTTGTTCAAGCAAAGCTGGACAGAGAGCAGTCAAGAAACAAGCAGAAGGATATGTTAAACGAAATGCTTAACAATGAAAACATTGATGATGAAAAAAAGAACGAGGTCACTACGGCAATGCTTGAAATACAGCAGAGAATAGAAAAGGAAACAGCCGCAGAATCAATGATAGAGGCAAAGGGCTTCAGTGAGGTCTATGTAAGAATAGATGAGGACACCGTTGATGTTGTTGTTGACAAGGCAGAGCTTACAGATGCGGAAATTGCCCAAATAGAGGATATTGTAAAAAGAAAGACAGGTGTAAGTGCCGATAAAATAAGGATAACTCCTTTGAAAAAGTAATTTTTAAAACAGAGCAGTATGACCGAAATGTTATGCGGCTCTGTTTTTGCTTGGGGAGAAAAACGGCAGGTCATTTAAAAATAAAAATTTTAAATTGAATTGGTATTTGTAATTTGGTATAATTATATAAATAAACAGACTGTCAATAAACCTATTTTTATTAAAAAATTTGAATAATTGCAACATACAACTTGCAATTAGCGTCGCAGACTTTAATCCGCAGG
>JAUNPM010000137.1 GCA_030536675.1 Clostridia bacterium
GGTTCAGCTGAATACATCGTTATGATAAAGGGTGATGACGAGGAAACCTACAGAATAGGCAAAATGACCGCTTTCCAAATTCAAAACCTTCTTGTAGCTTACAAGGAAAGATATGACAGAGATAATTTTATTAAAAATCTCCTTCTTGACAATCTTCTTCTTGTAGACATTTATTCAAGAGCAAAAAAGCTTCATATTGAAAATTCAGCCAAAAGAATAGTTTACCTTATAGAAACTGAGATCGACAAAGACCTTAATGTAGTTGAGATCGTAAGAAGCATTTTCCCTACAAAGCAAAAGGATTTTGTAACAGCCGTAGACGAAAAGAGCATTATACTTGTAAAAGAGCTTAAGGAAAAAGACGGCAAGGACGAAATTGAAGCCTTTGCAAAAAGTATATATGATACTCTTACGGCAGAAGCAATGACTAATATCTATGTTTCAATAGGCACTGCCGTAAACGACCTTAAAAACGTTTCTTTATCCTATAAAGAGGCAAAACTTGCTCTTGAAGTAGGTAAAATATTTGAGGAAACAAAACATATTGTCAATTACGAACAGCTTGGCATAGGCAGACTTATATATCAGCTTGACGGTTCACTTTGCAAAATGTTTGTAAACGAAGTACTTCACGGAACTTCAATGGAACAGTTTGATGAAGAAACATTGACTACCGTAAACAAATTTTTTGAAAATAATCTTAATGTATCCGAAACCTCCCGTCAGCTCTATATTCACAGAAACACCCTTGTTTACAGACTTGACAAACTTCAGAAGATGA
Organism: Clostridia bacterium; assembly: GCA_030536675.1. Taxonomy (GTDB): domain Bacteria; phylum Bacillota; class Clostridia; order Lachnospirales; family CAG-274; genus Gallispira. The sequence continues at coordinate 782 of JAUNPM010000137.1, forward strand.
CGGGGCTTGACCTTAGGAATTTTGATGATGCAATTATATTCAAGATTATGCTTATGGTAAGCAAATATCTTAACTACAGAGAAAGCTTTATGTATTAATATGCTTTCCCAACAAGAAAGGAAGTTTTATCTCTCATGATCAAAATGGAGAATGTTACCAAAGTCTATGAAAACGGCGCAGTCGGCTTACGTGATTTTAATTTACAGATCGGACGAGGCGAGTTTGTGTTTGTTGTAGGTTCTTCAGGCTCAGGCAAATCCACTTTCATAAGACTTCTTCTTAAAGAAGTGGAGCCTAACAGCGGTAACATTATAATTAACGACACTGACATTACCACCATTAAAAGACGGCAGATTCCCTATTTAAGAAGAAAAATAGGCGTTGTATTTCAGGATTTCCGTCTGCTCCCTTCAAAGACAGTATATGAAAATGTTGCCTTTGCTATGCAGGTAGTTGAAACAAATCCTAAAATTATAAGAAGAAATGTTCCCCAGATCCTTGCAATGGTAGGCTTGGCAAAGAAAATAAATGCCTATCCCAATCAGCTTTCGGGAGGAGAACAGCAGAGAGTAGCTCTTGCAAGAGCTATTATAAACAGACCTCCCATACTTCTTGCCGACGAGCCAACGGGTAATCTTGACCCCGACACGGCTTGGGAAATTATGGATCTGATACAGGAGATCAACAGAAACGGCACAACTGTCGTTATTTCCACTCACGCCAAAGACATTGTTGATAAAATGCAGAAAAGAGTTGTTGAAATTAACAAGGGCTTGGTTTTAAGAGATGTCAAAGGGGGTGGATACAGCAATGAAACTGAGAACCTGGAAATATTATATTAATCAGGGATTAAGAGGAATATTTAAAAACGGACTTATGAGCTTTGCTTCAATAGTTATTGTAAGCGCCTGTATTTTTATAGTGATTCTTTCTTTATGTATTATTACCAATGCAGACTATATGCTTAAGCAAATTGAATCAGAAATAGGCGTTACTCTCTTTCTGGGTGAAAAGCCCGAACAAACTGATGTTGACGCTCTCATAGTCGAACTTGAAAATATGCCGGAGGTAAGCTCCGTTACATTTAAATCTTCCGAGGAAGCTCTTGAAGATGCAAAGGAAATGTATACGGAAGAGCTTCTTGACGGACTTAAGGACGATAACCCTCTTCCTCGTTCACTTGAAATAAAACTTAAAGACATAAAATATCAAAAATCATTTATTCAAAAAGCCGAACAGCTTCAAGTAGACTTTGAAAACAGGCTTTTTGGTGTTGAAGATACCGATACTCCCGCAGAGGTAAGCACCACGCAGCAAACCGAGCAGACAAGCACGGCACAGGCTTCAACAGAGCAGGCATCCGAAGCAGCCACACAAGCAGCTTCTCAAACCTCTGGCACACCTCAAATAGGAGATGCGGATTATGAGTATCAGGGAATTGAGCTTATAAGCCACGCACAGCAGCTTACCGAAACTCTTATTACGCTTGATACAGCATTTAAACTTATATCCGTTATACTTGTTGCAATATTGAGTATTGTTTCAATAGGTATTATTATGAATACCATAAAACTTACGGTGTTTATACGTAAAAACGAAATAGGAATTATGAAGTATGTAGGTGCAACAGACTGGTTTATTAGATGGCCCTTCATTATTGAAGGTCTTATTATCGGTCTTATAGGTGCAATTATTCCTTCAGTGCTCTGCACCCTTGGCTACATAAAACTTTATAACTTCTTTAATTCGGACTATACCATTTTAAAGGGTATTGCACAGCTTAAGCCTGCAATGGATATTTTTACGGTAATTATACCCATTGCCCTTTTGGTAGGTATGCTTATAGGCGCAATAGGAAGTATAAGTTCAATAAGAAAGCACTTAAATGTATAAAATTTTAAAAGAAGTGAGAATTATTATGAATAAAAAGTTTACGGGATTAGCCGTATCTCTGCTTATCTCCCTTTCAACAGTGGGAGTTCACGCAGAAACGGTATCATCTTTAAAAGAAAAAAGTTCGGCTTTTAAATCTCAGATCTCTCAGGCTCAGCAGAAACTTAACGAAACCAATTCCCAAAAGGCAACAGCTGAATCCGAGGTAAGCAAGCTTGACAGAGAGCTTTCACAGGTACAAGCCGAATTAACTCAGCTCAACACAAAACTTACACAAACCACCGAAAGGCTTGAAAAAAGCCAAAAAGAGCTTGAAGAGGCAACAAAAGTCAAGGACGAACAGTATGACACTCTCAAAAAGAGAATACGTGTTATGTACGAATACGGTGATTCAGGCTATCTTGAAGTTATTTTAGGTGCAGACAGTTTTTCGGATTTTCTTACAAGAGTTGAATATGCAAACCGCTTTATGTCCCATGACAGGGAGCTTCTTGCCGAATATACTCAAGCGGAAAAAGTAATCGATGAAAATGTTAAATCAATTGCCGCAGACAAGCAGTCAATTGAAGAGCTTAAATCTCAACAGCTTACAAAGCAGCAGGAGCTTGACGCTAAAATTATACAGAAAACAGCAGTTGTCAAGCAGCTTAATTCAAATGCCGCCACATATGAGGCTCAAATAGCCGACCTTGAAGAACAGGATAAAAGCGTTCAGGAGCTTATACAAAAGGCTCAAAAGGCGGCCGAGGAGGCTCAAAAGGCGGCAAAGGCGGCACAACAGTCCACCACAATATCCAAAAACAGTGGCGGCTCAGGCAAGGTCTATAATTCAGACGGCAAGAAATTTCAGTATCCCGTTCCCGCATATGCAGGCTATCAACCAAACGACGGCTACGGCTACAGAGGCAGCCCCATAAGCGGAAAAGGAGAATTTCACACGGGGCTTGACTTAAAGGCAACCCTTAATACTGATATAGTTGCGGCAGAAAGCGGTACTGTTATTTATGCAGGCTGGAGAGGCGGCTACGGAAAATGTGTTATCATTGACCACGGCGGCGGATATTCCACACTGTATGGGCATAATAATGTATTATACGTATCAGTGGGACAGCAGGTTTCAAGAGGACAGTCAATAGCAGGTGCGGGAACAACAGGTTACTCCACAGGCGTTCACTGCCATTTTGAAGTCAGGATCAACGGTCAGCATACAGACCCGACAAGCTACATTTATTAAGCAATGACCCCAAGCAAGGAATAAAGAGTATTTAATATATTGCCTTAAACATACATTTGTTTAAAGCAATATATTAACTCTTATTCCCTCTTTTTTATGTGAGGTGAAGTAATGAACAACAAAATGGTTCTGGGCATACTTTCAGTATATGCCGTCATATTATGCGGTGTGCTTGCTTTTCAAGTTGCACGCAGCAGGGAGATCATATCAGCACCCCTCAATTCAAGCGAAGTCGCAGTTGAGGACAGACTTGATTCCGCAGTTGTTATATATGAAAACAGCCCCGTTATGCTTGTAAACAAAGCCCAGATGCTTATTGACAAAAATGATGCGGCAATGGTCCCCATAATTGAAAATCAAACTATGTACGTACCTTCGGCATTTTTCCGTACAGCTTACAATGCGGCTTATTCAGAGGACTTGGCGTCATGCACCACAACAATAAGACTTGACAATCAGGCTCTTGTTCTTAACAGAAAAACGGCCGACCTTGTAGACAGCTCAAAGGAAAAGGACATAGAATATACGGAAAGAGTATTTATAAAAAACGGAGGAATTTATGTTCCTCTTAAGGTTTTTGCCGAAGCCTTTGATAAATCAATTTATTACTATGACAATATGGTCATTATTTCAGACCAAAAAAATGCTTTCACCGATACGGAAAGCACAGACTTTATAAACAGTCTTAAATCTCAGGTCAATGACCTGCCCTTTGTTTCAAATGAAGAAAATATGAAGGAAATTTCAAAGGTTTCCTCACCAAACAATCTTTTAAAGCAAATAGGGGCACAGGACAGCAGCGAAAACGAAATTGCTCCCGTAAATCTTCTTGAAAACAAAGACTGTGACACAATAAAAGCAAATGATAATTATATATATTATGCTTCAGGCAATAAAGTTTATATTTTGGATACTTCAAATGACGGACTTGCAACAGTTTCCACTATTACACTTAACGATGGCTTTTCAAGTGAAAAAATATATCTTTATAGCAATACTTTAACCGTTGCGGGAA
>JAUNPM010000138.1 GCA_030536675.1 Clostridia bacterium
CGGATTTTTTTATCAGGAGGAAATTTTAAAATGAAATTCATGGGTGTTAATGAAATAAGAGAAAAGTATCTTTCTTTTTTTGAAAGCAAGGGACATTTGAGAATGGCAAGCGCATCACTTGTACCTCAAAATGATAAGAGCCTTTTGCTTATAAATTCCGGTATGGCTCCTTTAAAGCCTTTCTTTACGGGTCAGCAGATACCTCCCCGCAAAAGAGTGACTACCTGTCAGAAATGTATAAGAACAGGTGACATTGAAAATGTAGGTAAAACAGCAAGACACGGCACATTTTTTGAAATGCTCGGTAATTTCTCTTTCGGAGATTATTTTAAGCACGAGGCAATAAGCTGGGCTTGGGAATTTTTTACAAAGGTTGTGGAGCTTCCTGAGGACAGACTGTATGTTTCCGTTTATAAGGATGATGACGAAGCCTATGATATTTGGAATAAGGAAATAGGTCTTGCTCCCGAAAGAATATTCAGAATGGGCAAGGAAGATAATTTTTGGGAGCACGGCGTCGGTCCCTGCGGTCCCTGCTCTGAAATATATTATGACAAGGGTGAAGAATACGGCTGCGGAAGTCCCGACTGTACAGTAGGCTGTGACTGCGACAGGTATATGGAAATATGGAACCTTGTGTTTACACAATTTAACAGAGAAGAGGACGGAAGCTATTCAAATCTTGACCACCCTAACATCGATACGGGTATGGGTCTTGAAAGAATTGCAACTGTTATGCAGGGTGTAAATTCAATATTTGACGTAGACACCGTTAAGGCTATAAGAGATGCCGTATGTAATATTTGCGGTAAGAAATACGGTGAAAATCATAAAGATGATATTTCAATAAGAGTAATAACAGATCACGTAAGATCAGTGACATTTATGACTGCTGACGGAGTTCTTCCTTCAAATGAAGGCAGAGGTTATGTTTTAAGACGTCTTTTGAGAAGAGCGGCAAGACACGGTAAATTGCTTGGCATAAACAGAAAATTCCTTGCGGAATTGTGCAACGTTGTTATTGAACATTCAGGTGACGCATATCCTGAGCTTGTTGAAAAGCAGGATATGATATTTAAAGTTCTTACAACGGAAGAAGAAAGATTTTATTCAACCATTGATACGGGAATGTCAATGCTTATGAGTAAGCTGGAGGAGTTAAAGGCTGAAGATAAAAATGTTCTCGGCGGTGAGGATTCCTTTAAAATGTATGATACTTACGGCTTCCCTGTGGACCTTATGGAGGAGATACTTGAAGAAGAGGGCTTTACTCTTGATGAGGACGCATTTAAGGCTGAAATGGAAAAGCAGAGAACAAGAGCCAGAAACGCAAGAGCCACAGATACTTATATGGGTGCAGAGGAAACTGTTTTCCACAAGCTTGACCCTGCTATGTCAACGGAATTTACGGGATACGGAAATTTAGATGGTGAAGGAAAGGTACTTGCCCTTGTTGTAAATGATGAGATCGTTAATGAGGCAAACGAGGGCGATGAGGCAGCAGTAATTGTTGACAAAACTCCTTTTTATGCTGAAATGGGCGGACAGGCAGGAGATGCCGGAGTAATTGAAGCTAATGGTCTTAGAATGGAAATAAACGATTGTACAAAATTCGGCGGCAATAAATTTATACACACGGGCAAAATAACAAAGGGCAGTGTAAAAGTGGGTGATACCGTTAAATTAAGTGTAAATGCCGAGCAGAGAATGTCAACTGCAAGAAATCATACGGCTACTCATATTTTGCAGGCAGTGTTAAAAGAGGTTCTTGGAAGTCACATTGAACAGGCGGGTTCATTTGTAAACAAGGACAGATTGAGATTTGACTTTACTCATTTTGAAGCCATTGACAAGGAAACATTAATAAAAATCGAAAAGAAAGTAAATGAAAAAATATTGGCTGCTCTTCCTGTTGTTGTAAAGGAAATGTCTATTGAGGAGGCAAAAAAGACAGGAGCTACGGCTTTGTTCGGTGAAAAGTACGGCGATGTTGTAAGAGTGGTAAATATAGGCGGATATTCCGTAGAATTCTGCGGCGGTACTCACCTTGAAAACTCAGCATACTGCGGTTCATTTAAGCTTGTGTCTGAAAGCGGTGTTGCCGCAGGCGTAAGAAGAATTGAAGCTCTTACGGGAGCAGGTGCTCTTGAATTTTATGAGGAAGCAGAGTTTATGCTCAAGAGTTCTGCCGAAGCTCTTAAGTCAACTCCTGCCGATCTGCTTAAGAAGGTAAGCAATCTTATTGATGAGAATAAGAGGCTTGCAAGAGAGGTTGAAAGCCTTAAGGCTAAAATGAGCGGCTCTCTTGTAGACGATATTGTAAACAAAAAGGTAAATATTAAGGGTATCGATGTTATTGCGGCGGAAGTTAAGGGACTTGATATGAATGCTTTGAGAACAATGGGCGACCAGATCAAGGACAAAATGGAAGGCATTATTATACTTGCAAGCGGCGAAGGCGAAAAGTGCAGCTTTGTTGTAATGTGCAGTGACAGTGCAGTTAAATCGGGAGCAAATGCGGGACAGATCGTTAAGGCGGCAGCAGCAGTATGCGGCGGCGGCGGCGGCGGACGTCCAAATATGGCACAGGCGGGAGGTAAAGACGCTTCAAAAATAGGTGAAGCACTTGAAACCGCTAAAACAACTATTGAGGGTTTGATCAAATAATATGGAAGCAAGTTTAGCTTATAAGACAAAACAGATAATAAAAAAATACGAATTTAATTTTAAAAAGAATTTTGGACAGAACTTTCTCGTTGATGAGAGAGTTCTGGACAAAATCGTAAATGCAGCTAATATAAATGAAAATGACCTTGTGATCGAGGTGGGTCCCGGAATAGGCACTCTTACACAGGCTATGGCTAAAAAGGCGGGAAAGGTTGTTTCTGTTGAAATAGACAAAACCCTTGTGCCTATTTTAAAGGAGCTTCTTTCAGATTATGACAATATTGAGATAATAAATGAGGATATATTAAAGGTTGACATAACGGAAATTATTGAAAGACACAAGGGTATGAATGTTAAAATGGCTGCAAATCTGCCCTACAACATAACTACGCCCATAATAATGGGTATACTTGAAAAGCATATTCCAATGGAAAGCCTTACGGTAATGATACAAAAGGAAGTTGCTTACAGAATGAATGCAAAGCCCTCTACTAAGGATTACGGCTCACTTTCTCTTGTTACACAGTATTACTGCGAGCCTTATCTTGTGGCTAATGTGCCTCAGAATTGTTTTATGCCAAGACCTAATGTGGATTCTGCCGTAATAAAGCTTAATATTTTAAAAGAGCCTGTTGTAAAAGTAAAAGACGAAAGATTTTTATTTGATTTTATAAAGGCAGCTTTCAGTCAAAGGAGAAAAACTCTTGTAAACTGTATTTTCAGCAGCGGACTTGTTAAGGCTGACAAGGAGGGCATAGGCAAAATTTTAAATGAGCTTGGATATGATGAAAGAGTAAGAGGAGAAAGCCTAAGTCTTGAGGATTACGGAAGGTTAAGTGACAGATTTTTGGAAATAAGAAGCGGTGGAGAGTGTTAAAAATATTCCCCGTAAAATAAAAATCAATTATTTTAATACTATAAGTTTGTGTTTTCGGCTGTTTAAGAAGTTATATATTTTTGTTAAAAATATTCATAGCAGTGTTTGGAGAATCATATATTAAATAAGACTTATGTAAGCATATATGTTTAATTTATTACAATGGAGGTTTTATTTAATTATGGCTTATTCAAGGGTATTTGTAGCTTTAAAACAGGGATGTCAGGATTATGCCAAGGATGTGAGAGGCTCTGTAGGCAGATGTGTAATTGAATTAAGAAACGGAGCAGGCAGGCTCATATTACAGGCACAGGGGCTTAAAAGTGACTGTGATTACAGAGTGTGTGTGCTGACGGCAGACAGCTATGCGGAGGCATCAAAACCTCTTTATGTGGATGGTACAGGCAAGGGTGAGCTTAAATGGGAGTTTTCGCCTAAAAATATAGGAGTGGAGGTTGCGGATATTAAGTCTGTGGCTGTGCTTGTTAAGGATAAAGCGCCTCTTATAGGCTTTGTGGACGGAGAATATAACTGGCAGAGCTGTCTTATGGCAAAGGATACTACAAATAACATAAAAAAATCAAATGCAGAGATCAAGGCTGTTGAGGCTGCTGCTGCGGCAGATGTAATAAACAGTGAAAAAGAAAACAGCCGTGAAGATGAAAATTTCCGAGAGGAAACAAGTGAAAAAGAAAAGCTCATATATATTATAAATGAGTTTGACAGGGATATTGATGAAATTAAAAAATATTCCAAAATAGGCACTGCAGACGGTGAAAACTATATTTTTTCAAAAGAGCCTCAGACACCCTTTGGTAATGATGAAGTGATATGGGTCAAGACGGGGCTTAAGGAGCTTTGTCTTGTGAAAGCCTTTTGGAAATACATAAATAATCCCTTTGTTATAAAAGGCTGTAAGGATTACAAACACCTGCTTGTTGGAAAATCAGAAAATAATTATTATCTTGCAGTGCCCGGAAAATATGACAGGGCATATAAATTGGAGGCAATGGCTCAGGGATTCAATGAGTGCAGAGCTTATGAAAATAAACCTGTTGAGCAGGGAGAGCCTTGTTATTACGTTTTGAAGTGTTAAGGAAGGAATTAATATAATGCGCATAAGAAAAAAGCCGTGGGCGGAAAAGGAACTTTCAATCAATAAGACGATCATTCAAGATCCTATGGAATATAAGGGTAAGTGGAACGAGGTCTTTGGAAATGACAATCCCATACATATTGAAATAGGGTGCGGCAAAGGAAACTTTGTAAGTGAAATGAGTAAACTTAATCCTGATATAAATTATATAGGCATAGAGAGAGAAGAACAGATAATAGTG
>JAUNPM010000139.1 GCA_030536675.1 Clostridia bacterium
AAATAAACGTAAATAAAAAACCACCGATCCTTATTTTTAAGAAAGGAGTATGTTTATGTCAAAAGCAGCAAAAAACACAGAGGAAATACTTTCGGGCAGTATGATAAAGGCACTGTTATCTCTTGCTATCCCCATTGTTGTCAACAACTTTATACAAACAATGTATAACCTTACAGACACATACTGGCTTGGAAAGCTGGGCACAAACGAAATGGCGTCCATATCCCTTGTTACACCTATGCAAAGCATCATTATAAACTTTGGTTCGGGCATTACCCTTGCAGGCTCAATACTTATTTCTCAATACGTCGGTGCACGAGATGAAAAAAACGCAAGAGCAATGGCAAATCATATATTTGTCTGTTCAATGCTTTTAGCTTTATTCAGCGGTATTTTATGCTTTTTATTTACTCCTTCCATAGTAAAGTGGCTGGGAGCCGACGGCACCATACATTCTATGGGCACCACATATTTAAGAATAGTTATTACTGATCTTCCTTTTCTCTTTATGATAAATATTTTTTCCGCAGTAAATCAGGCACAGGGCAACACCGTTCGTCCTATGCAGCTTAATATGTTTGGTGTAATAATTAATATGCTTTTGGATCCTCTTTTTATTATGGTATTTAAATGGGGGATCGCAGGCGCCGCCCTTGCCACAATGCTTGCAAAGGTACCCTGTGCCATTATTGCCGCTGTTTCACTCTTTAACAGCAAACACAGCATTTCAATAAACCTCAGGAAATTTAAATTTAACACCAAAATGTTTAACAACATACTTTCCGTGGGACTTCCTACGGCAATAGGCAGCTCTACGATGCAGTTCGGCTTTCTCCTTATGACAAAAAACGTACTTGTATATGGAAACGATGCAATGGCAGCCTATGGTATAGGTAACAAAATAAACAGCATAATTACAATGCCTGCTAATGCTATGGGCTCCTCCGTTGCAACCATTGCAGGACAAAACATAGGAGCAAATCAACCCTCAAGGGCAATTGAGGCTTATAGAAAATCAATGCTCATAGCCGTTATATTCCTTTTTACGGCAGGACTTATTTTATCCCGCCCTGTTGTATCGACCTCTATTGTAAAGATTTTTTCCTCTGATGACAATGTTATACATATGGCGGCTGACTTTTTATCAATAATGGCATTTTGGTGCTTTACAAACGCTGTTTATAACAATACGGTAGGGCTTTTTAACGGAGCAGGCAACACAATAGTTACTATGATAGTAGATGCTTCAAGATTGTGGATATTCCGATTTGCAACACTTTTTATATTCAGTCACTTTTTCCATATGGAGGAACGCAGTGTATGGTATTCCGTAGTTGCAAGTAACGGAATTTCAGCCCTTATAATATACATATGCTATAAATTAGGCTGGTGGAAATGGAGAATACACAAGGAGTAAAAATATATGAAAATAACAGACATTACACAACAGGTAAAACACCCTAACAGAGTTTCAGTATTTATTGACGGCAAATTTGCTTTCGGTATGGAAAAGGAAGACTGCCTTTTTATGGGACTTAAGCCCGATACAGAGCTAACAAAGGAACGCTATGATTACATAGTTGACAATGCCATATACACAAGGGCTTATAAAAAAGCCGACCGTTACATAGGCTTTAAAATGCGTACTGAAAAGGAAGTGCGCCGCAAATTAAAGGAAGAAGAATATTCCGATGACATAATAGAAAGAGTAATAGCCTCAATGCTCAAATACAAATACATTAATGATGAGGCTTATGCTCTTATGTATGCCAAAGACTGTGTCAAATTAAAAAAATGGGGACCTCAGCGCATTAAAGCAGAGCTTTTAAAAAAAGGAGTAAGCTCCTCATTTATAGACTCAGCCCTTGAACAGCTTGACCTTTCAAACACAGATGAAATTATTGACACTCTTTTGCAAAAAAGAATAAAAGAAACTCCCATAGACTTAAAAGAAAAGCAAAAACACTTTAATTATCTTCTGAGGCGCGGCTTTAAATACGACGATATTAAGCAAGCCCTTGATAAGTATTGTAAATAAAAGCAACAAAACGGACTGCTCACTTTTGAACAGTCCGTTAAATATTTAAACAAATGTATATTACTCAGCCACATAAGCCATAAGTGCAACGTGTCTTGCTCTCTTTATAGCTGCTGTTAATAATCTCTGATGCTTAGCGCAGTTGCCTGTGATTCTTCTTGGTAATATCTTACCTCTTTCAGAAACAAACTTTCTTAACTTTGCTACATCCTTGTAATCAATAGAATTTGATTTTTCAACGCAGAAGATACAAACTTTCTTCTTTCTTCTGCCACGCTTCTTATTAACCATAATTAAGAATCCTCCTTACTTTAAAATTCAACAAATTAAAACGGTAAATCTTCGTCTTCAGCATCACTGTCAATGCTAAAACCTGCCGTAGACGGCGCAGGACTGCTTGTTTGAGTGCTTGGAGCACTGTTAAAACCGCCCATACCTGATGAGGCTTCTCTTTCAGCCTTAGATTCACAAAACTCAAAATCCTCAACAATAACATCTGTTGAATATCTCTTGTTTCCCTGCTGATCGTTATAAGAGCTTACCTGCATTCTGCCTGTAACGGCAATTCTGTTACCCTTACGGAAATACTGCCCTATACTTTCGCCACGCTTTCCAAAACATACACAGTTTATAAAGTCTGCTGTAGGCTCGCCTTCCTGTCTGTTTCTTGAAAAAGGTCTGTCAACAGCAACCGAAAATCTGCATACTGCCAAAGGTTCCGCCGCCTGAGTATATCTGACCTCGGGATCTCTCGCCAATCTTCCCAACAATATTACTTTGTTCATATAGGCGACCTCCTTTTAATTAAGCAACTTCCTTAGCAACAAGTAAGTAACGAAGAACCTTTTCATTAATACGCATACGAGACTCTATTTCAGCAGGAGCTGAACTGTCTGCACTGAAAGTAACAAAGCTGTAAAAACCTTCATTTACCTTCTGAATTTCGTAAGCAAGTCTTCTTTTTCCCCAATCATCAACATTTTCTACAGTACCGTTAAATCTCTCAATAAGAGCTTTAACACCTTCCTTAGCTGCATTTAATGCTTCTTCATCTAAAGATGGGGAATAAACTACACAAAGTTCATACTTTTTCATCTTTTTTGCACCTCCTTTTGGTCTTTGGCCCTTGCCTTTTGCAAGAGCAAGGAGTGATGTTTTTAACATCACACAAAATTTATTGTACCACACTCGCACAACAAAGTCAATGTTTTTTTCCTAAAATATCATTTTTCGCTTTTTATCCAAACCGATAATTTTTAATTTATTGAATCAACTTTACTTTTGTAAAGTAAATCAAATTTATTCCCAAACCCTCCGTTCGACCTTTGGACATGTAAGTTTGTAGCTTTTTAAAGTTAATGTTGTCCAAAAAAATTAACCTGCGCTTAGCGGCACGGTACGGCAAAACAAGGATATTAATTTTATTTAATTACATTATAAAATAAACGAATCCGCACTGCCGACGAGCGAAGCGAAGTTGGCAAAAAGTGCGGAAGTTGTAACCCTTTGTGCTCATTAATTGCACGAAATATATACTTAATAAGCACAAAGGTCGATAAGGGGTGCGGGGAATATCGAAATTTCCCCGCTCTTTGGTACTTTCTTTAGAAAGTACATAAAAAGTTTGTTTACTTTTTGAAAGTAAAAATTGTATAAATTTTAATTAAATTCATCTTCATCTTCCTTTTCTCCCTCATTTTTTTCATTTTCATCTAATTTTTTGCTTGCTCTCCTTGCAATCAAAAAAGCTATTCCCCACGAAATTAACGTAGAGCCAAAGAACAATACAGCAAACAAAACTATAATTCCCGCTTTCAGACCCTCGTTTTTAAGCTGTAATCCGTATATGCCCGCAACTATTAATAAAATCAGTAGGCACAAAAAATATTTTCTTATGTTTTTCATATATTCACACTCCCAATTTTATAATAGCATATATTTTCATTCCTGTAAATAAAAATGAGCCGTCATCAAAGGCTTTATTTCCTTCTTTGACAGCTCAAAAAATCAATTCATATATTTTGTTATTTCGGCAGGTATCTCACTGTAAGGCTTATTTATGTATGCGCTGTATGTCTGATATCCATCTGTAGTAAATGTTATATCTACAGTATGAAATTCTCCTTTTCCGTCACCTTCAATATAAGCATTATTTTTTAAAGCATTTAATATTTTCATCACCTCTTCTTTATCGGTCACGCTTACGTTTTTGCCGACTTCTCCACCCTCATCATAATCATAATAAGAGTCAAATACCATATACACTCCTTTTATGCTGTCTTCATTTATAAGCTTATCACTGTACTTTGGCAGCTCCTCATTAATGTAATTAAGCGTATTTTTAAAATATCTGTTAAGCTCTATCATTTCTTCATATGAATAAGTATAATCTCTTCCTCCGTAATTTACTGTTTCCGTATAGTTTACACTTATATATTCACCACATTCATACCCTTTATTCATATCGCTTATTATGTTATAATCAAGACCTTCAATATCCTTTTTAAGCGCTTCCGTAATTTTGCCATAGTCACTGTATCTTAAGCTTATCTCTCCGTTTGTTTTGCCGTTTCCGTTATATACAATATTTCTTATTGTTTTATCTCTGTCACTTAATATAGGATATTCAGCCAATTTATAATTGGGATTTTCATAATATCCCTTTAAGTAGGAGCTGTACAACTCCTCATCTATTGTATATTTTCTTTCAATAGTCCTTCCGCCCTTAATATTATATTTAAATTCTACCCACACAGGAT
>JAUNPM010000140.1:0-1386 GCA_030536675.1 Clostridia bacterium
CATATCCAGCCTCTTGTTCCGCATATGGCATAGTCCTCATACACGGCAAAGCTGTTTTTTACAAAAACCATATTGTCATAAAGCTCATTAAGCCTTGATGTGGAATTCCAAAAATAATCGTGATTGCCCTTTACAATAATTTTTCTTCCCTTTAATGCAGCTATAAAGTCAAGGTCGGGCTTGACCTCCTCCATATTAATGCCCCAGGATAAGTCCCCGTTTACAATTACGGTATCACTGTCATTTACAATACTATTCCAGTTTAAAAGTATCTTTTCAGTATGATTATACCACACCTTATCAAATATATCCATAGGCTTTTCTTTGTAAAGACTTAAATGAAGGTCGGACATAGCATATAATGACATTTTTATTCTCCCATTTCCTGGAGCAGTGTTTCAAGCTCCGTATTAAATTCTCTCAATTTATCAATATTGCCTTCCTGATATAAATTTATAAATTGATAATTATAATCTTTTTTATTTTCAATATTAATATTATTATAAATATTATGTATATTATGAATTATCCTGTCTATTATCTGTTCCCTGTTTTCCATAAACTGCTGTGACTCCATTAATTCATCTTTAATTTTGTCCATTTCCTCGTCCAGCTTGTAAGCAGCCTCGGCACAGACCTTAAGCCTGTTTTTTATTTCTGATGGAACATTTTTGTCAAATTTATATCTCAATGAATGTTCTATTGTTGCCCAAAAATTCATTGCAAGTGTCCTTATTTGAAGCTCACATTTGATTTTTTTATACTCTCCCTGAATAAACATAGGGTAATTTATTGTAATATGATAGCTTCTGTAGCCGCTTGTTTTTGTATTTTTTATGTAGTCCTCCTCCTCAAGGATCTCCATATCGGCGCCGTTTCTTTTTCTTATTAAATTAACGACCTCTTCTATATCATCAACAAATCTGCATATTATTCTTATACCTGCAATATCCTCCAACACATCAATAGCCTTGTCAAGAGGAATATTTCGTCTGTTTGATTTTTCAATTATGCTTGCAACCGTCTTTACTCTTCCCGTTACGTCCTCAATAGGTGATATTAAGTTTGCCGTATGATATTCTCTCATTATTCCTTTAAATTTTATAACAAGTTCATCTACAGCCTGTTCATAGGGAAGCAAAGCCAATTTCCAGTCTAAAAGCATATAAATACCACCTCCATATATATATTAACATAATAAGAATTATTTTTCAATGTTATTAGCACACTCAAAAAGTTAATAAATTTTGAATATATTGTAAAATGATTAAAAAATTATACACGTTAACACCTATAATATTAAAAACTGAGCATGGTTATTGGAAAAATAATATCAAGGTGGAAGAATTTGAAAAGCGCTAAAAAATAAATTTAATAAAAAAATAA
>JAUNPM010000140.1:1396-4753 GCA_030536675.1 Clostridia bacterium
ACTCTAACAGTTAAGAATTTTTGAATATTTTGGAAAATGATTAAAATATTATTGACAATCTTAATGTAACGTGTTAATATAATACTTGTAAGTAATTGATAATAATTATTATTTAGGAGGATCAAAATTATGAAAAAATTTGTCTGTTCAGTATGCGGTTATGTACACGAAGGTAACGAAGCACCTGATAAATGTCCTTTATGCGGCGCTCCCGCTTCAAAGTTTAACGAAGTAAAGGAAGAGCTTGCTTTTGCCTGTGAGCATCAGGTAGGTATCATTGACGGTGTTGACGAAGAGATCGTACAGGGCTTAAGAGAAAACTTTGCAGGAGAATGTTCAGAGGTAGGTATGTACCTTGCAATGAGCAGAGTTGCCGACAGAGAGGGTTATCCCGAGGTTGCTGAGGCTTACAAGAGAATCGCTTTTGAGGAAGCTGAACACGCAGCTAAGTTTGCTGAAATGCTTGGTGAAGTTGTAACAGATTCAACTAAGAAGAACCTTGAATTAAGAGTTATGGCTGAACACGGCGCTACTCAGGGTAAGCTTGATTTAGCTATCGCTGCTAAGAAGGCTAACCTTGACGCTATCCACGACACAGTTCACGAAATGGCTAAGGACGAGGCTAGACACGGCAAGGCTTTCGCAGGTCTTTTAAACAGATATTTTAAATAATATACATAATTTTGTGTATATTTAAGGGCGGATAATATCCGCCCTATTTTAATACAAATATTCAATATCAGATTCTTTCAAGCAAAATAACAACGTCAGCTATATCCACCCTACCGTTATTATTATAATCATATTTTAGTCTTGTATCCTCATCGGCATTTTCAATTCCCGCCACTATTCTAAGCAAATATGCCCCGTCGGCAGTTGTTTTGGGATAAGTCACCCCTATTCCGTAAACATATGTATTTGCATTTCCCGAAGCGTGCAGATAATAAAATCCGTCATTTTCCACCGTAAGCACACACTTGTCAAGGGCTCCCCCCGTTCCCGTTTGAACCGTTGCAATAACATTCATATTGCTGTCTGAAAGTGAAAAGCTTCCTCCGCTTCCGTTATCCATATAATACACCGTCACAGCGCTTCCTGCCTTAAGCTCCATACCAAAGGCATTTTTTAAGTCATTTTTATCAAGACTGCTTTTCTTATTCAGCTTAATATCCTTTGTAAATGAAATGCCGTCTATAACTCCGCCATCTCTTTCTTCAACAGCAGATGCAGGGTTATAAATATAAAGCCCTTCAATTTGAGCGTTTACTCTTTCCGTATAGGAAGAAAACACACTGTCACCGAAATTCCAAATTTTATCCGTACCGTAATTTAAAGTTGTTTCCTCCGTACCTGTTTCTATGACCGATGTTGTACCTTCCGTTGTGCTTTCTGTTGTAGGTATTATGACTGTACCGTTTTGATACTCATAAGCTCCGATATCAATAATATCCACAACTCTGTTATTATTTGCAATATCATACATACCGCTGTATACACTTCCGTCACCCTTATTTACGGCAGGTGAATTTTCATAGGTCCTGTAATCATTGCTTGCCGTACTTGCAAAAAGTGGATCTGAAAAGCTGCCCGTTTCTCCCGTAAGAGCCTTCCATTCAGTCATTCCCTCCTGACTGCTTTCCATTAATTCAAACTCGGCACTGTTTTCATCAAAATTAGGTGAATAATATAAATTATTTTTAAAGGTTAAATTTTGTATCTGTCCCTTGTCCACATCACTTCCCACAAAAGGAGTTTTCTCGTCTGTATAAAAAATATTGTTTCTCACGTCAAGCCCATTCACCATAGCAATGTGAAGCTGTCCCGCATAGGTCTGGGCATTGTTTACCACAGTATTGTTATAAATACTTGTATTATACACAACTCCCGAAAGCGGATCTCCCGTGCTGCTGCCGTCATTCCAGCCGCCTACTGTTATACCGTTTTCATTGTTATTATAAATAAGATTATTTCTTACAACAATATTTTTTACGGGATAGCTTTCGTTTCTCTCCTCTGAGCCTATTTCTATGCCTCCCTGATTGTTGTGTGAAATATTATTTTCAATAACAATGTCCCTTGCTCCGTCCACATAAAGACCGTAACAGGTAGCATAATCGCACACACAGTTTGAAACCTCATTTCCTGCGGCTATACAATACCTTGGCTGATTTAGCTCTTCAACGGGACAATATCCGTCTGCATTGTTTCCGTAAAAGTCAATGCCTATATTTGTGGAATTGTCAACCTTGTTGTTTATTACATTTACATATTCACAGTTTGCCGTCACTGATATTGCCTCGCACCAGCCCGTAACAAGGTCATAAACATAATTATCACCTATATATACATTGCTTATAGGCTCCTCTGTTTCCCCGAAAAGCAGTATTGCATTTGCACCGCTGTTGTCTGGATCATTTGGCTTTGAACATTTAATATTATGTATTGTATTATTCCTTATAATAATATGATTTTCTCCTCCCGCAAAAATAATGCCGTAGCACCACCTTGCACTGTAATCACAAAGCTCAAAACCCTCTATCTGTATATAATCGTGACCGTCCAGCTCAATTATTGCTCCGTCATTTTTACCCGTTCCCTTTATAACAGGCTTTTCATCGGGATAATTTTTAAGAGCAATATATTTGCCCTCTTTTCCGCTTTGAGGAAAATATACATTTTCCGTATATATGCCCTCTCTTACATATACTGTCGTTCCCGCAGAAGCACTGTCGAGAGCGGCATTTATTGTTTTAAAAGGACTGTCCTGAGTGCCCTCATTGCTGTCGCTTCCGTTTGCCGCAACATAAAGACATTGTTCGGGCTTTTCATTATCTAAATTTTTTATTTTGCTTATAAAGCCGCTGTCTCCTTTAAGATCGGTATTGTTAATATCCACCTTTGCACTTACAGACAAAGTACATAAAAGCATAACAGCCGCAAATACAAATAAACCGAATATTCTTTTTATACCCTTCATTTCCGCACCTCTTTTAAATATTAATATGTAGAAAATTATAACACAGTTCAAAATTATATACAATATATAAAACTCCTAAAAGAAAGCCTTCAAAAACATACATAATACACAAATATTGTATTTTTGAATTTTAAAACAATTCATTTTATAATTTTTTACACTTCAATTTTCCCACCAAAAAGGAGCGGCTTTGCCGCTCCCTTTTACAATAGTATTATTAGAAATTCTTTCCTCTTGTATTAAAAACTTCAGTATAATTTCTACTACCAAAACTCACCTGAGTTATTCCGCTTTTTAACATTATATTACTTTGAGCCTCATAAGAGGTAATAATTACTGCCGGTCTTTTATATTCTCTTTTCATTATTATGTACCTCCTC
>JAUNPM010000141.1 GCA_030536675.1 Clostridia bacterium
GATGAAAATATGCTGAGAGATTTGTTGAAGCTTAGAATTACAGATGCTAATATAAACGAATATGGACGTCTTGATACATTAAAAGCAACTGTTGACAAAGCCAAAGCAAAAGCTTTTCTTGAAGAAAAAAGCGGTGAAAAAATACCCAATCCAAAAGTAAATATACGAGTAGACAAGCTGCTGCGTAGCTTTATCATCAAAGGTGGAACTGAAATATAAAATGTATATAATTGCCGCAATATAGAACCAAGGTCAAACTTGGTTCTTTTTTATAAAAGCGTGAGTAATAAATTACGGAGGCTTACAAAATGTTAAATCAAATTAAAGAAACGGACTTATTCAGCGAATACTATTTACAATGGATCCGCATTTATAAGGAGGGTGCTATTCGAAAAGTTACGCTTAACAAGTATTTTATGACTCATACATGGATAAAAAGACTTATGCCGGATATCAGATTGTGCGATATAACAAGAATTATATATCAGCAGCTAATAAATGACTATGCACTAACACACGAAAAACAAACAACTATGGATTTTCATCATCAGTTAAAAGGCGCAATTCTTGATGCTGTAGATGAAGGATTAATAGTCAGCGAGCCAACAACAAAAGTAATTATAAAAGGAAACACGCCTAGAGAGAAAAAAATAAAATATCTCAACCAATTTGAACTTCATACTTTACTTGTAAATCTGGATCTTAAACAAGAAATAGATTGGGATTGGTTTATACTTCTCGTAGCAAAAACAGGTATGCGTTTTTCTGAGGCATTGGCACTTACACCAAAAGATTTTGATTTTGCACATCAGTCTTTATCAATAAGTAAAACTTGGGATTATAAGGATAACAGTGGTTTTCTTCCAACTAAAAACCGTTCTTCAGTCAGAAAAATTCAAATAGATTGGCAGACTGTAATACAATTTTCAGAACTTGTGCGAAATTTACCTGAGGATGAACCAATTTTTGTAACCAAGGAAATAGTCTATAACTCCACAGTAAACGATATTTTAGCAAGACATTGTAAGGCTTTAAATATTCCGACTATTACAATTCACGGTCTGCGCCATACTCATGCTTCCTTATTGCTGTTTGCAGGTGTATCAATAGCAAGTGTTGCTCGCAGATTAGGTCATTCAAGTATGACAACAACACAGAAGACGTATTTGCATATTATACAGGAGCTTGAAAATCAAGATGTAGATTTAGTAATGCGTTCTCTTTCCAATCTAAGCTAAGAAAAAGTGTTTAACAATTATTATGCAGTTTGCAATGAATAAATTTAACAAAAAAATAAGTTAATTCTATAATAAATCGATCAATCGGGTAAGAGATAGATAATTATTTTAGGCGCTTTAAATTTTTCTATGTATTCAACAGCTTCTGACAAATAATGCTGCAAAGATATTTTCTACGGTATTCGACAGCTGAAATGTCGAATACCGTATTTTAAATTTTGGAAAATTTCTCTGCAAGAATATTTTACCCCACAACAGGTAATAATATTTAAACTTGTATAACCCTCTTGAGAACCGCTTATTTACTGCCTTTTCTTATTCAGCAGAGCAACCGTCTCCACGTGATACGTCCTCGGAAACATATCCACGCAGCACACCTTTTCCACCTTATATCCATTTTCCTCAAACACGATCAGATCCTTAGCAAGAGAACTGGCCTTACAGCTGACATAAACAAGCCTTTCAGCCCCAAAACCAATTATTTTCATTATAGCCTTAGGATTTATACCCTCCCTTGGCGGGTCAAGTATTATCAAATCAGGCTTATCCTTAAGATTGTCTACCATATTAAGCACGTCACCTGCAATAAACTCACAATTCTTAATACCGTTAAGCTCTGCATTAACCTTAGCCGCCTCAACAGCCTCTTCGACAATTTCAATACCTATCACCTTATCGGCAACAGGGCTAATAAGCTGAGTAATCGTTCCCGTTCCGCAATAAAGATCAAATATAACATTATTTTTGTCATATCCCGCAAAATCTCTCACTGTTGAATATAGGACCTCTGCCCCTACTGAATTGGTCTGAAAAAATGAAAATGTGGAAATTTTAAATTTCAATCCCAAAAGGCTCTCAAAAAAATGCTCCTGACCGTAAAGAAGCCTTATTTCATCAGCCTTGACAACATCTGCAACTCCGTCGTTAATAATATGACTTATGCCCACAATTTTCCCTTCAAGCTCAAGGCTCAAAAGCTCATCTTTCAAGGGGCTTAAATCTGTGCTCAGCTCGGAAGTTGTAACAATATTTACCAACATTTCCTTTGAAAAATGTCCTCGTCTTACAAGCAAATGTCTGAGAGCACCTGTATGCCTTAATTTGTGATAAAACTTTTCTCCTCTCTCCCTGAAAAATTCCAAGACACATTTTAAAACCAACCTTACATCATTGTTCACAATTTCACAGCAATCAGCATTTACAACCTCATAATTACTTTCTCTTTTTCTCATACCGAGAGTAAGCTCTCCTGCTTCACCATTGTCCCCAAAACTAAACTCCATTTTATTTCTGTAACAATGGGTATCTGGGCTTGCCTTTATTCCCAAGAATGTATAATCCTTTATTCCTGCCTTATTTAAAAGGTCAAGCACCATTTTCTCTTTTATTTCAAGCTCCTTTTCATAGCTTATATTCTGATATGTACAGCCGCCGCATTTGCCGAAGGCTGTGCACTCAGGTTCAATTTCATAGGAAGCCTTTTTCACAACACTTCTTAACCTGCCCTCATATTGCTTTCTCTTTTTCTTAACATCAGCAATAATCGTCTGTCCCGGCAAGGTATTTTTCACGGCTACCTTTTTGTCCTCCCATATTCCGACACCTTTATTGGGAAACTCTATATCTGTAATTTCAATTTGCGTATTAGGATATTTTTTACTCATTATATTGACCTCATAAAATATATTTGCTTCTATTATATTGAAAAAACGTTATAAAGTCAACAATACATAAATCATAAAATATGCTTAAAATAATTCTCTTCCTCAATATCTATTATATTTGATACTAAGAACATCTTTCTTAATTTATTGCATAATAATGATCAATTATTAAAAAAAATGAACTTATTTAAAATTTTTTTCATTTTTGGACACAGAGTACAACAATTCCATAAATATTTATGATAAATTTAATAAAAGGACAAAAAATAATAAACATTGTGTCTTAAAAGGAGGAGAAATTACTATGATTGAAGAAAACAATTTTGATGTAACTGAAGAGCCAAACAAAAGAAAAAAGCTCACAATACTGCTATGTGCCTGTGCAGCAGGAATATTTATTATAATTGTACTTGCTGCATTGTACAAAAACTGTATAATTGTATCCCACAAATGGGTAGACGCCACCTGTGAGCAACCCAAGACCTGTGAACGATGCGGATTGACGGAAGGGAACGTCCTACCCCATACTCTTTCCCAGTGGATAGTTGACAGAGAGCCAACCTGTGCCACACAAGGAGAACAGCATTATGTATGCTCTGTCTGCGGTAAAACCATAAGCGAAGAAATAGATGCAAAAGGTCATAACTTTGGTAAATGGGTGACCCAAACAGCCGCTACCTGCTCTGCTGCGGGAGAAAAGGTTCAAACCTGTACAATATGCGGTTATCAAAAGACGGAATCCATACCCCAAACAGAACATAATTTTACAGATGATAAAATAACTACATATGCCACTCTTTATTCTCAAGGGCAAAAAACACAAAAATGTACTTTATGCGGATCAACCATTGACATTGCTTATAGCCTTTCAGATACGGAAAAAGCAAATATAAATCTGGTTATGAACGGTATCATTTACAGCCATCCTTCAAAAACCGTTGGCGACGCTTTCAACGCATTTTTTTCCAATCCTACCTGGTATGCACTGGAAGACGGTAAATATGTATATTGCAGCGGAGGCTGTACATATGACGGAGAGCCCGCAACAGCAATAATGGGATTTGAGGTATACGGAAACAATTTTGAACTTGGCGCGCTAAATATAGACGGAACAACATACGAAGATATTGTTAGCATAAACATATTTTTAAATACGGTATTTGGATATTAACAGTACTTAAATAAAATCTAACAAACACAAAATAAGTTTATATATTCAACAACTCTCTTAACATATAAACTTATTTTTCAGGAAGTAAGATTATGTCTTACGATAATGAAAATAATTTAAATGAACAAACCGAGGACAGCAAAAAGCAAATTAATCCGATTCTGATAATAAAAGCCGAAATATAAAAGCAGGAAGAAGAGGCTAAAAAAGCCGCTGAAAAAGCTGAAAAAGAAGCTAAAAAAGCTGCTGAGGAAGCCGCTAAACAGGCTGAAAAAGAAAAAAAGCATCTATGTTCACAATTACGGTCTTATCTGCCGAACGCTCTTCCGATGATTATGTTCGTATAAATTACAGGATTAAAAACAATTCCGGCTCCGACCAATCATGGATAAAAGTTAGAGGAACATTGTATAAAAGCAACGGAGAAGCCGTAACTTCAGGCAATTCCTCTGTATCTGACTTACCTGCAAATCAAAGTAAAGAGGATACTGTATTAATACGATATTCAGGTTATGATTATTCAACATATGACGTTGAAGTAGTTGAAGTATACTAAAATACTTAATATTCAGTATAAATTATTTATAAACAAGGAGGAAAAGAGTGAAAGCAAAATTACTTGAAAACGAACAACTTATGAAAGAAGGAGGT
>JAUNPM010000142.1 GCA_030536675.1 Clostridia bacterium
AAATATAACATCGTATTCTTCAATACTGTCTATTTTCTCTGCAATTTCGGGTCTGGAAGATTTATCCTTCATTTCAACACTGCTTCTGCTGCTTTTATCAAGCCAATTAAGATCAGCCTGAGTATATGGCACAGCGGGCTTTATTTCAAAAATATCTCCCATTACTGCCTCTGCCAGCATTTCCGCTGCCTTTTTTGTGACTCCGCTTGCTGAAAAATATGCAACCAATGACTTCATAGTATTACCTCCGTTTAAATATATTTTTAATAATTATATCACTTGGAGTTTACTCTAAGTCAATACCGTTTTTTTCATCTTAATATTAAATTCATAAATTTTATATTATTACACATATAAACATACGCCTATGCCAATTCAAATTATTTTTTAATAAATTACGTACTTCATATAATTTATGTAGGCTTTGGACATAAATATATTATTTATTCAAATTTTCTGTCATATAATAATGCCGCTATCAGCACCACCAGTACAGAACCCCCATTATGTACCAATGCTCCCGTTGTAGGTGTTAATAAGCCTTGTACGGAAAGTACAATTGCAAAAAAATTAATTAAAAGGGATAAACCAATACTAAATTTAATTGTTTTAACAGTTGCGTCAGACAGCCGCTTCAAATACGGTATCCTTGATATATCATCACTCATCAATATAATATCTGAGGCATCAACCGCAATGTCACTTCCAATTCCACCCATTGCAATGCCTACATCAGCTGTTTTCAATGCAGGTGCGTCATTTATTCCGTCACCTATCATACAGACCTTTTTTTGATTTTCCTGCATCCTTATAATGTTTTCTGCTTTGTCAGCAGGTAATAGATCAGCTTTTATATTTTCTATGCCGACTTGCTTTGCAAAATAGTCAGCAGTTTTTTTATTATCTCCCGTAAGCAATACAACATCAGTATTCATATTTTTAAGCTTTTTAACCATTTCACTTGCTGTTGGGCGCAGAATATCAGACAATGCTATAATTCCAACGCAAACATTGTTTATTGCAACTAAAATTGGCGCTTTACCTTCATTACAAAACACCTCCATAGTGTTCTTTATCTTTTTAGGCAATTCTACTCCTTTTTCATACATATATTTTTTATTGCCGCAAAGCAAATGGCAGCTATCTGTAAGTGCATATATACCTTTGCCGCTTTCCATAGCAAAATCAGACACATCCTTTAATTCTACATTCATTTGCCTTGCATATTCAACTATTGCTTTTCCTAAGGGATGTTCACTTTTTGTTTCTGCTGACGCTGCAAATGATAATAATTCCTGCTCACTTAATTCATCAGAAAACACAAATATATCACTGACTTTCAGTTTTCCTAAAGTCAATGTACCTGTTTTGTCAAAAGTAATCGTATCCACCTTTCCCATATTTTCCAAAACTTCTCCCGATTTAATAATAACTCCGTGTTTAGTTGCTTGCCCAATAGCTCCCATAATAGCAGTCGGTGTCGCCAAAACTAATGCACAGGGACAAAACACAACCAAAACTGTTACTGCTCTAATAATATCTCCCGTAAATATATATGCAAAAACAGAAATTAACAATGCAGCCGGAACAAGCCAACTGGCACAGACATCTGCAATTCTTGCCATAGGCGCTTTTTTATCTTCCGCATCCTGTACCATACGTATCAGTTTTTGCAGAGAGCCGTTTTCTCCGACCTGTGTTGCTCTTATATCAATAGAACCAAAACAATTTAATGTTCCGCCAAAAACAGTATCATTTATTTCCTTATCTACTGGCAATGCTTCTCCTGTCATAACAGATTGGTCAACAGATGTATTTCCGTCAACTATGACACCGTCAACAGGTATCGTTTCTCCCGGTAAAACACGCAATATATCATTGACCTTGATTTCCTCCGTTCCAACCATTTCTTCATTGCCATTTACTATTCTGCGACCTTGTAAGGGCGCCAGGCTCATAAGCTTTTCTAATCCTTTCTTTGCTCTTTCGGTTGTCTTTTCTTCCAATATTGCCCCTATTGCCATTATAAATGTAACTTCCCCTGCCGCAAATATATCTCCTATTATTATTGAAGCTATCATAGCAATACATATTAAAAGTGCAGACGATATTTTAGAGATCCCTTTATTGAAAATTAACCTCCAAATTGATATATACAGCAACGGCACACCGCATATAAAGACAGATACCCACGCAGGCTCAAAAAATAAATGAATACCCATACCTGATAATATTAAACTAATAGCAAGAAAAATACCTCCTATAATTGTCATAGGTATGCCGCTCAAAAAATCAATAACTTTCTTCATATGAATTTCTCCTTCCTCCATATTGACATTTTATTTTCTTTTATGTACAATTTATATTATAACAAACACTTTGTACGATATTATTATAGAGTCGGAAATTTTCAAAAACAACAAGCAAAAGTATAAAAATGTAAGTTACTGTACATTTTCAGTAATTTGTTCAAGAAAGGACAGAACCAATGGACAGACGACAGCAAAAAACCAGAGCAGCCATTTTTGACGCTTTTAGTACACTGCTAAAAACAAAAAAATTTAACAATATTACCGTGCAGGAAATTATAGATGAAGCCAATATAGGACGCAGTACATTTTATTCACACTTTGAAACAAAAGATGAATTGCTGAAAGCAATGTGTACGGATATATTCACACATATATTTTCAGAAGAATTATCAAAAGAAAAAACACACGATTTCTCTAAAGATTATAACGGATTAGAGCAAAAGATCACCCATATTTTATATCACTTAAAAGACAGTAAGAGAGATATTAAAGGAATACTTTCTTGCGAAAGCGGTGAATTATTTATAAAATATTTTAAAGAATATCTTTCAGAAATGTTTGAGCAATATACAAACACACTTACACAAAACGTTCCTTCTGATTTTTTGTTAAATCATTTGTCAGGCAGTTTAGTAAATGCTATTCAATGGTGGATAAAAAAAGATATGGAAATTCCCCCTGAGAAAATATCTAAATATTATATGAAACTTATAAGGATATAAAACACTCATACAAACATAAACAAAAGCCAAAAATGCCCGAATAACCTAATGAAATAAGATTATTCGGACATTTTGTAAAATATAAAACCCAAAATATGTAATTTAAAACTAAATAATTATTAAAATCATCTAAGCTCAATGTGCTCCCGCACTTTTCCACTTTCCCTGTAAAAATCTTAATACAAAAGCAAAGCCTCTCAAGCACTCATCACAAGCCATAGCAATCCATATGCCGACAAGTCCGTAGCCCATTTTTATGCCGAAAACATAGCTTAAACCCACGGCAACAAGCCACGCAGAAAACACACAAAATATAACGGGTACATTTACATCTCCTGTTGCCACAAGACATTTGACCATTGTTATGTTTATGCTTCTTCCTATTTCAAGAACGATTTCAACAAACAAAATTTTGTGACAAAGCTCCAGTATAAAAGGATCATCGGTAAATAATCCAACAACCGTATTTGAATTTAAAAGTATAAGTATTGTTACGCTTACTGAAACAATTATTGAAATAACGCAGGAATTTCTCACTCTTTTTCCTATACTTAAGAAATCGCCTTTTCCATATAAATAACCTACAAGTATTTGAGTTGCCTCAGCCACTGCCACAGAATATACATATGCCACGTTAGCCAGCATATTGCAATAACCTCTTGACGCAATAACAGCAATGCCAAATGTATTTACAAATCTCAATATGTACATTTGTGAGAGATTGTAGCTTAAAGCCTCTCCGCCCGAAGGAATAGATATAAACATAAGTTTTTTTGCCATATGCTTTGAAAAATATTTTATATTAAGAAAACTAAGATCCAAATCAGTCTTTTTAAGCAGCACACAGGTTATTATTATAAGTCCCGTCAGCTTACTGAAGTCCGTTGATATTGCGGCACCTATTATTCCGTAAAATCTTATAAGTATCGTATTTCCTATTATATTCATACCATTCATAATTACGGCAACTATCATAACCTCTTTCATTAAATGATGACTTCTCAAAACAGCCGCCGCCACCTGATAAAGTGACTGAACAAGTATGAAAGAAACAACTATGACCGTATAATTCACAGTCTCACCCATTATTTCTTCCGGAACCGAAAGCATTCTAAATATGGCATTTCTGAATACAAACACTAATGCCGTTATTATAACGCTGAAGCCTGCAAGTATATAAACTGAAACATTTGCCACAACCTTGATCTGCTTTTTATCTCCCGCACCAAATGCCCTTGTTATAAGTATTGTGGTTGCAATACTCATTGCATTTAACACAATAATTATAATATTCATTATTTGGTTTCCGTTATTGATTGCCGCAACAGACCCCTGTGAATAATGACTTACCATTACTTGGTCAACATTACCCACCAAAAGCTGTAAAAGCAGCTCAAAAAAAATGGGTACGCTCATTTTAAAAACTTCTTTACTTGTATTCTGATACATTTTCCATACCTCTTTATAAATAAATATATACTGTATAACAGCACTGTACTATTCTACAATACTTTAAATCAAAATACAATAAAAAATTTGTAAATTCCGTCACTGCTTTATAAATTAATTTCAAGATTTATTTTTAATGAACACTGCTGTCTATCTTCTCAGCCTGATATTTTGAAAAAGCAAATTTCTGACTGTGATACAGTCCGTAATATCCCGACAGCATATAGCTTATTGCAACAG
>JAUNPM010000143.1 GCA_030536675.1 Clostridia bacterium
CAATAATAGAAATACCTATTTTTGTTTCTTTTCTGTCTTTTATCATAGCAAATCTCCTCTTTAATATTTTTTTATCACTTGCCATTTGAGTAGTAAGCAATCTCCTTTTATTTACGGAATTTGCAAGCAAGTCCAATATAGTTTTCATATAGCAAATACACTGTTGTTCGTTAAAGTTCTTAGTTACAATATAATCACAGGAAATTTCACATTCTTCATCTATCTGCTTGATCAATAAATATACAGTAGGATTAAACCAGTGTACACAGCTTACGAGCATTCCAAGCCACTTATATAATATATCCCCTCTTTTGTAATGTGTGAGTTCGTGCTTTATTATGCAATCAAATTTTTCTTCTGATATATCAATATCAGGTATATATAAAACAGGTTTAAAAAGCCCTATAATCAAAGGTGCATCAACTATTGATGTTTTTCTTGCATCTATGCATAAATTTTTAATATTAATTACACAGGAATTTTTATACAAAGCTTTTAAAAAAATATTATACTTTATGATTTTATATAAAAACACAAGTATTACCGCAACAAACCATAAATACGCTAAAATATTTATACTGTCAATATAAATTTTATTTCCTTTTAAAGACAGCCTATTGCCATTACTCTCATTTGCAACCTTTTTGGTATGTACTGTTTCGTATTCGGCATCTGTTTTATTTACCGTAATTTCAGTATTAGTATTTGTATTGATCTGTTCTGTCATTGAAGGAAATTTAAACGATACAGGCAAAATCAGCACAAATAAAACTGTCAACCAAATATAGTAGTTCCAATTCGGACTAAAAAACTTTTTTGTTAAGGGCTTAATTAACAGCAAAATAATAGTTAATAAAGCTCCCGAAAAAGAAAGGATTATTGTACTCTTAAATATATCCGCCATAACAATCTCCCCCTACAGATCAAACATTTTTTTAATATCCTCAATATCTTCTTTTGTCATATCTTTGCTTTTAAACAATGACACTGCAAGCTCCTTCACTGAGCCATTATAAAGTCTTGAAACCAAGCTCTTTGTCTGTTCTTCCTTATATTCCTCTTTATTAAGAACAGGTGAATAATAATTTGTTCTGCCAATTTTTTCTGACTTGACTGCTCCCTTTTCTTCCATTCTTAACAAAAGTGTAGCAACAGTTTTGTATGCCCATTTATTATCCGTAAGATTATCACAAACCTCCTGAACCTTTAATGGCTTGTCATAGTTCCAAAGCACACTCATAACCTCAGCTTCAGACGGGCTTAAACTTTGTACTCTCTTCATAGCAATACACCTCCTTCACTTTGTCTTACATTTGTAGCATACATATATCTTACAACTGTAAGAATAATTTGTCAAGTATAATTTAAATTTTTTCTAAAAAATATTGTATAATATCCAGTACTATTTTTTTAACTGCAACATACATTATACAGCCTTGAAATACATAATCCATTCAATAAAATACAATTATATGGGTTATAAAAGGAATAATTAATAAAAAAGCGGTGTAGGATCAAAATAATCTACACCGCCAAAGCTATGTTTTCGTAAACAATATGGGCTGACAAAAAGCCAATTCCCGGAGTCACATCATTAATCAAAGAATGTCTGTCTTTTTTTAATAATATCAAAAATATACTTTATATTCCCACCGTGAATAAATCACTTTTTTATTACATCACCATTTAAAGCAGTCCAGCCAAAGCGAATTATTGAAACTACAATAGCAATAATGGTTATGCTTTCGTTTAAAACACCGCCCCATGATTTCACCAACACATCATATATAAGCATACACGGAGCATTTACAGTAAGGTTTGCAGTCCTTATATTTCTTGCATTGTTTGTCCAATAGGCAGCAGTTCCTGCTATTGTCCCCGCAACGGGAAGAAGGCTTATGGGACCGTTCCACGTAAGCAAAGCAGCCAAAACAGCCGATACCGAAAATACTCCTATCCAGCCTTTCCATCGTATCAACTTATATTCATTATACTTTGTAAGCATCACATTTCTTATAATATTTATAAAAAGGCTAAGACAGCCGCTATATGCTCCAAGGAGAGAAAATTGAACACCAAATGATATACACCCAAGTGTCTGCAATATAAAAAGAGATTTATTTGATTTCACCTGATATGAAATAAGGAAAAATATAACTCCCGCAAATCCTATACCCTGTGTTAAAACATTATACAAATCCAAATTCATATGTACCTCCATATAATGCGCCAAAGTCCGATTTTTTAATGCCTTCATTATATAATTCTAATTTTTATTATTACAATTTTTCAAGCATTTCATAAAAATCAGGGAAAGAGATACCAACACAGTCAGCCTCCTCAATAGTTGTTGCCCCGCCAGCAATAAGTCCAGCAACAGCACAGCTCATAGCCACTCTGTGGTCAAGGTGGGAATACACTGTGCTTCCCTTTAGCCTTTGACCGCCTTCTATTATCATACCGTCCTCGGTTTCGGTTATTACAGCACCCATTTTGCCCAATTCTTGGCTCATTGTTGCAATTCTGTTTGACTCCTTGACCTTAAGCTCTTCAGCGTCCTTAACATAAGTCGTGCCCTCTGCACAAAGAGCAGCAACCGCAAACACGGGTATTTCATCTATCATTCTTGGAATAATGCTTCCCTCAAGAGTTGTGGCTTTAAGGTGAGATGTTTTTACCTCTATATCACCAACAAGCTCCCCTCCCGATTTTCTTTCATTTATAATATTAACATAACCTCCCATAGCCTTGAAAGCATCAATTATACCTGTTCTTGTGGGATTTATACCCACATTTTCAATTATAATATGGGAATTTGGCACAATAAGTCCCGCCGCAATGAAAAATGCAGCTGAAGAAATATCACCGGGAACTTCTATGTTTTTTCCGTAAAGCTCCTCAACAGGTGTACTTGTTATTACACCCTTTTCATTTTTTATATCAGCACCGAAATAATTTAACATAATTTCAGTATGATCTCTTGAAGCAACAGGCTCATTTATAACTGTTTTGCCTTCGGCAAAAAGACTTGCAAGCAATATAGATGATTTTACCTGAGCTGAGGCAACAGGCATTGTGTATTCAATTCCTTTAAGTTTTTTACCCTTTATTTTAAGGGGTGCATATCCGCCATTTGTACTTTCTATTTCCGCACCCATAAGGCTTAAGGGGTTTATAACTCTTTTCATAGGTCTTTTCTGTATTGAAGCGTCACCGTTAAGCTCCGAATCGAAATTTTGGGCAGAAAGTATACCCGAAATAAGTCTTATTGTTGTGCCGCTGTTTCCCACATCAAGTATCTCAACAGGCGCTTTAAGCCCCTTTAAGCCCTTTCCGTGAACCGTAACCTTATCTTTCCCAACTTCAATATCTATTCCCAGTTTTTTAAAACAGCCTATTGTTGACATACAGTCGTCGCCCTTTAAAAATCCCGTGATCTCCGTATCGCCCTTTGCAATACTTCCAAACATAACTGCTCTGTGAGATATTGATTTATCTCCCGGAATTTTTATAGTGCCTTTAAGACCTGTTTTTCTGCTTATTGTTTTATTCATTTCTTACTCCTTATTTAAAACTACAAAGTTCATTGATTTTAGTATTTCAATTGCTTTTTCCTTATGTGAAAATTCACTGAAAATTATTTGAAGAGCACCGTCAGAATAATCTCTGCTGTTCATAATTCCAATGTTTTTTATATTTATGTGATTTACACTTAAAAGCGTTGCTATTGTTGCAATAGCTCCTAGCTTATCGGCAATATCCACATATATTTCATATTGCTTGCATATGGTATTAGACTTTCTGTTGGCAAAAGTATTTCTATATTCTTTAGCCTCGTCAAAAATTTTATAAAGATTTTTTATGTCCTTTAAATTATTTTCAATGATTTCTATATTTTCTTTAAATCTGCTTATTACCTTAAGTATTTTGTCACTGTTGTCACTGCATATGCCGCTCCACACCTCGGGAGAGGAGCTTGCTATTCTTGTAATGTCCTTAAAGCCTCCTGCTGCAAGAGAATGCATATAGCAGTTTTCATCATCAAGCTCCTTGACCGTATTTACAAGAGCATATGCAATAATATGAGGAACGTGGCTTACTGCCGCCACGGTATAATCGTGATGATCGGGATCCAAAACAACGGGCACAGCCTCTGTAACCTTCACAAGCTCGATCATTTTATCAAGCATTTCCTTTGAAATATTTTTACCCGGTGTAAGTATGTAAAAAGCATTTTCAAAAAGATGAGCCTTTGCTGATTTGTAGCCTGTCTTTTCCGAACCTGCCATAGGGTGGCCGCCTATAAAATTAATGCCTTCAAATTTCTGCATTTCACTGCATATTACTTTTTTTGTGCTTCCCACATCGGTAATTATGCAATTCTCATTTATGTAAGGAATGAGTTTTTCCGCGTAATAAGGTATTTTATCAACTGATGTGCAAACAAAAACTATGTCACAGTTTTTAAAAATTGACATATCGTTTGTTGAATAAACATCAATTACCCCGTCTTTAAAAGCGTCCGTAAGGGATTTTTCACTTCTGTTCATTGCAGATATTTTAACGTCTTTAATTTTAGCCTTAAAGCATTTGGCAAGAGAGCCGCCTATAAGACCAAGACCTATAATGCCTATATTTTTCATATTGCACCTCACATAAATCAGTTTTCTATATTGTATCATTTTAAAGCCGTCAGGTCAACAGGTGAAAATAAAAAAGAG
>JAUNPM010000144.1 GCA_030536675.1 Clostridia bacterium
TTTGCCAGATCCGTAATATGTATATAATCTCTTATACAGGTACCATCTCTTGTAAGCCAGTCATCACCGTTTATTACAAAAGACTTTTCTTCATTGTTAAGTATTTTTATAAGTATTTCCAAAAGGTTTGAGCCTGTTCTTATAGGCAATGAATTTTTTCTTTGATAAAAATAATGATCTATGCCCACGGGATTAAAAAATCTTAAACTTATGCACTGCATATCATAGGCATTGCAAAAATCTCTCATCATCATTTCAAAAATATACTTAGATCTTCCAAAAGGACTTCTGGGCTTAAGCGGTGATCTTTCCGTAACCATAAATCCCGGCACGTCATCATACACAGAGGCACTTGAGGCAAATATAAATTTCTTTATACCTCTTTCCTTAAGCATATTCACGAAAGTAAGGGAACCCACAACATTTTGAGAGTAAAACTCAAGAGGGTGCTTAACTGATTTTGCCACTGCGGATATCATTGCAGAATGGATAACAATATCTATATCACTGTGTTCGTCCAATATTTCCGCAACCGCCTTAGGGTCGGTTATGTCACAGTTATAAAAATAACAGCCGGGCAAACTATAATTTTCAATATCCCCTGCATTATCCAATATTACAGCCTCAATATTATTATCTGACAATGCGTAAGCAATATTGCTTCCCACAAAACCGCATCCGGTCAACAAAACCTTCATAGTATTACCCTCCTGTGCCTGTTAAAAATTATAATATTATTGTAAGCCTTTTTTCAAGAAATTTCAACACTAAATTGAAGATTTTTTCAAAAAAAACAGACTACACAAAAGCAGCCTGTTTTCTCTTTATTTTTTATTTAATTTTACAAAAGAAATCAAGAGTTGTTCTTTTTTACTTTTGTGATCCTCGTTGCGTTTATTACTGCAATTAAAGCCACGCCTACATCAGCAAACACGGCTATCCACATATTGCCGTATCCCAGAGCGGTTATTGCAAGAACAAGTATTTTCAATGCTATTACAATAAATACATTTTGTCTGCATATTTTTATTGTTCTTTTTGCAAGCCTTATGGCAACAGGAAGCTTTGCAAGACTGTCCTCCATTATTACAACATCTGCCGCCTCAATAGCTGCGTCTGCTCCTATTCCGCCCATTGCTATTCCCACATCGGCTCTTGCAAGGACGGGAGCGTCGTTTATTCCGTCGCCTACTGCCGCAATTGCCTTATAATTTTTTTCATAGAGCTTTTCCACCTGCTCAACCTTGTCCTGAGGCAAAAGCTCCGAACACACATTGTCAACTCCCACGGAATATCCCACCCTTTCGGCTATGGATTTTTTATCTCCCGTAAGCATTGTAATGTTCTTTATTCCTTCATTTTTTAATTGGCTTATTGCAGTCTTGCTGTCAGCCTTGACCGTATCCTCAACATTTATGTAGCCTATGCACTTATTATCTATGGCAACATAAACATTTTTGCCCTTTTCAGCCTTTATGCCCTTTTGGACCATTAATCTTTCACTGCCCACATATATTGTTTTGCCCTCATACACTGCCTTAAGTCCGAAGCCTGCCATATTTTCCACGTCCTCGACCTTCAGCATTTCACCCTTATAATATTCCGTTATTGCAAGAGCAATAGGGTGAGTTGAAAATCTCTCAACAGATGCGGCATATTTTAACGCTCCGTCACCCTCACATTCCGTCACTTCAAATTTACCCTTTGTTATTGTTCCCGTTTTGTCCATAACAACAGCGTCAATATTGCTTAAAGCCTCAAGATAGTTACCGCCCTTTACAAGAACACCGTGCTTTGACATTGTTCCTATTCCCGCAAAGAAGGTAAGAGGAATTGAAAGCACAAGAGCACAAGGACAGGAGGCAACAAGGAAAATAAGAGCTCTGTTGAGCCATTCCCTGAAATCATAGCCAAAAAGCACGGGAACAACTGCAAGAAGCACTGCCATAGCTACAACAACGGGAGTATATATTTTTGCAAAGCGTGTTACAAAGTTTTCCGCTTTTGATTTGTTTTCGGAAGCATTTTCAACCATTTCCATTATTCTTGCAACAGTTGAATCCTTATACTCCTTGTCTGCTTTTACATATATTACATTGCTGTTATTTATTGAACCGCTTAATACGCTTTCCCCTTCATTTTTTTCAACAGGCAGTGATTCCCCCGTAAGAGCAACCATATCAAGAGTTGTTTCGCCTTTTATGATAGTACCGTCAACAGGCACCTTTTCCCCGGGCTTTACTACAATTGTATCTCCCTTTTTGATTTTATCCGGCTCGGTTTTTACAACATTTCCATTTACAAGTATGTTTGCCGTATCCACCTGCATATCCATAAGGGATTTTATAGACTTTCTGGATCTGTTTACTATTGTTTCCTGCAAAAACTCACCTATTTGATAAAAAAGCATTACAGACACAGCCTCGACATATTCTCCCAAACAAAAGGCGCATATTGTTGCAAATGCCATAAGGAAATGCTCATCAAGTGCCCTGCCCTTTATAATGCTCTTAACAGCATTTATAACTACGTCATATCCGAAAACAAGGTATGCCGCAACAAAAAGACAAATGCTTATGTACTCCTGCTGAAAGACCTTTTCGGCTGTAATTGCACCTGCAAGGAGGATAACACCTGTTACAATTCTTATAATGCCCTTTTTAACATCGTCCTCATCGTGGTGATGATCGTGTCCGCAGCCGCAGCCGTCACCGTGTTCGTGATGATGTCCGCAGCCACAGCTGTCACCGTGTTCGTGGTGATGATGTTCACAGTGTTCATTATGTTCGTGATTATGTTCATTGCATTTCACAGTGTTTTCATTTTCTTTTTCCGCTTTATTTTGAGAACTCATTGCTATTCCTCCTCATATCCGTTTTTGTGTTTGATATGCTCAATACCCTTGGCAAGAAGGGCTTCAACGTGGTCGTCATCAAGAGAATATATTGCAGACTGTCCGTCCCTTTTGAATTTAACAATATCATTTTGTCTTAATACTCTCAATTGATGTGAAATAGCCGACTGTGTCATTCCCAGATCCTTGACCAGATCATTTACACACATTTCACTTTGATACAATGCATATAATATTTTTATTCTGGTTGAGTCACCGAATATTTTGAAAAAATCTGCCAAGTCATAATTCATTTCTTCACTTAACATTTTGACCTTTGGCATATTGTCACCTCCGTAAATTATATTTTATAATATGAACATTTATTCATATATTCATTATATAAGTTAAAAAATATATGAGCATTTTCATTTTATCAACATATGAACATCTGCTCATATATGCATTATATAACATTTATATACTCCTGTCAATAGGTTTTTTATTTTTTTACGCAAAAAAATGAGGCAGTCTAAACTGCCTCACAAATTTTAAAAAAACTTAATTTTAATAATTTTTATTCATTGTCCTCAAGACTGAAAAAATTCTTTAGGAAACTTAAAATTCCCTTTTCCTCCACCGTCTGGTATTCAATATATTTGCCTGTACCTATAGCCACGCAATTTACGGGGTTCTCGGCAATTGTACATTTTATACCCGTTTCATTTTCTATTACTCTGTCAAGTCCCGAAAGAAGAGCGCCTCCGCCTGTAAGCACGATCCCTCTGTCCAAAATATCTCCCGCAAGCTCAGGGGGAGTATTTTCAAGAACATATCTGACAGCGTCAATAACAGACCTTACGGGAACCTTAAGAGCCTCATACATTTCTCTTGATGATATCTCAACTGTCATAGGCATACCCGACGTTGCATTTCTTCCCTTTACCTCTATTG
The DNA here is from genome assembly GCA_030536675.1 of Clostridia bacterium. Classification (GTDB taxonomy): domain Bacteria; phylum Bacillota; class Clostridia; order Lachnospirales; family CAG-274; genus Gallispira. The sequence continues at coordinate 3,788 of JAUNPM010000144.1, forward strand.
TGCTCAAGGGTGTATCGGGAGATGCCGTACCTATAATTATTTTAAGATTTTCGGCAGTCCTTTCACCTATAACTAACTGATGTTCATCTCTCATATATCTTACAATGGCATCGTCAAATTTATCCCCCGCAACCTTTATGGAGGTGCTTACAACAATACCTCCCAGAGAAATTACGGCAACATCGGTGGTTCCTCCGCCAATGTCCACCACCATACTTCCGCAAGGTCTGAATATGTCAAGCCCCGCACCTATGGCAGCCGCAATAGGCTCTTCGATTATAAACACACGGGCAGCGCCGGCATTTCTCGTAGATTCTTCAACAGCTCTTTTTTCAACATCTGTAATTTTACTGGGAACGCAAACGGCGATCCTCGGCTTTTTCATCCAATGAGTTCCCACGGATTTGTCAATAAAATATCTTATCATTCTTTCCGTCACTTCAAAGTCTGAGATCACTCCGTCACGCAAAGGTCTTACCGCCTCAATATTAGCGGGAGTTTTGCCAAGCATTTTTCTTGCTTCCTCACCTACCGCAACAATTGCGTGCTTGTTGTTGTCAACAGCCACCACAGAAGGCTCCTGCAAAACAATACCGTCCCCCTTGCAATATACAATTACACTGGCTGTTCCCAAATCTATGCCAATATCATTGCCCATTACCATATATTAGCTCTCCTTTTCATCGTCCTTCTGCTCGTAAGGCTTTAGTTTAATTTTAATTTTTTCGATCCTGTTTTTATCGGTTTCTTTTATAATAAATTCAGCGTTTTTATCTTCTATAACTCTGTCCTTTTCGGGGAACTCCCCAATAAGTGAAATTACATAACCGCCTATTGATTCAACATCATCGTTTTCAAAATCGGTTTTAAGAGTTTCATTTACATCGTCCAGCT
>JAUNPM010000145.1 GCA_030536675.1 Clostridia bacterium
GGACAATGTCTGAAACAGCTACCATACCTGCCCAAGCTAAGGTTACAAGGACTGCCATTGTAACTCCCGCTGTTGCCATTTCATAAAGCATTTCACCTGCACTTACGGGATCGGAAGCCGCCGTTAAAAATGGAAACCAAGGAACTACCTCACCGTGCCATATATGTTCAAAGGCAAGAAGAGCGGAACCGCCCCAAAGCATATTTGTAAGCCAGCCCAGCTTTTTTGAAAAGGGAAGCCTTGCGGTAGGTGCTGTATTTTGAGTGTTTTTGTTCTCTTCCTTTGATTTTAATGATTTTTTTATTGCTGTTGCAGCAATTGCCTCTGCTGCGGGAACTAAAAAACAAGCCATTATTCATTCCTCCTTTAAAATAAAAAAAGACGCTTTTATTAAGTATAAGCCTTAATAATGCGTCTTCATTGACTTAAATATATTATAGCACGGCAATGAGATATAATCAATAAAAATTTTTAATGTTTATTATTAATTGACATTTTATTAAATATATACTAAAATAATTATAGGTATTATAAACAATGAAGGAAGGATGTGTGAATATGAATTATTATCAGAGTGCAACAAAAAGAAAATCCACAAGAGATTTTAAGGAGAAGGCAATACCTCAAAATGTTTTAAATGAAATCAAAGAATGTTTTGAGAGCTGCAAAAGGCTTGTGCCTGAAATAAATACGGAAATAAGCATAATTGATCCTAAGGTCTGTCCTAATTTAAACGGCTGTGCAGGCTATGAGGACTTTTTGATCGAGGCTCCAAGCTACATACTTATAAGTTCGGAAAAAGCCGATAATTATATTTTAAACGCAGGCTTTATAGGTGAGGATATTGTACTTAAGCTGACTGAAATGGGAATTGCTACCTGCTGGATAACAATAAGCGACAGTGAAAAGCTAAAGGAAAGACTTCGTCTTAAGGGTGAAAAGGTGCCTGTTGCCCTCATTGCCATAGGCTATGAAAACGCAGTGACGACAGTAAAAAGACTTGACATTAAAAATCAGTCAAATGTTACACTTAAAAAGCGTTCAAATTATGAAGCGCCCAAGCTCTATGTTGAGGACGCAATATATTCAGAGGATATGGGTATTAAGGGGGACAATTCCGTTTTAGATCATTATCAGGATCTTTATCAGGCACTTGTTGCTGCCTGCTGTGCTCCTTCATTCCTTAACAGACAGCCCTACAGATTCATAATAAAGGACGGCTTTTTTATGATAGCTGCTTTGGAGGATAAGGAAACGGACGAGGACGACTTTTATCTTAACTTAGGTATAGTTATGCTTAACTTCTACGGAGTGCTTTCAGAAAGAAGCGGCGCTTACGGCAAGTGGAGCTTGGGTGCTCCCGACGGTGAAATTGAAAAGCCCGAAAACAGCTTTATAGTGGGAAGCATACATATTTAAAAATTTGTTTAAGCGGCAATGTATAGTTTTGAAATAATTGTCAATACTCCTTATGAGGTGTTGAGAATGAAAAAAATATTGTTTATGACTATGATAACGGCTATGCTTGCGGCGGAAAACAAAACCTGGCTTGGCATTATGGATCTGTATATTGACAACAGGGGAAATGCTGTTTCAGGTGAAGAAATAAGAAGCATTGAAAATGTTAATGTTAAATTCAGAATTGAAGAAATTTTTGAAAAAATATTTAACGGTGATAAAGAAAAATAAAAGGTGCTTGGTGGGCTGTTTGCTGTATTTTTAAATATTGCAGGTGTTGACAAAATCAAAAAAGGGTTATATAATAATATAAAATTTATAAAGGGAATGAGGTTCTCCCTTGGGTAAAACCAAACCGCTTATGTAAATTGAGCTGATGACTTCTGTGACGTAAATTCACGGGGTCATTGGCTTTTTTTGTTGTAAAGGAGGAAAAATTTATGTTAATGTCTGTTGCTCTTATTTTTATTGCAGGGCTTTTGATTGCTGCTGTGTTTGAAAAAATCAAGCTGCCGAGAATTATAGGTATGCTTGTTACGGGTATTATTTTGGGTCCCTATGCTTTAAATGTTATAGATGGTTCTGTTTTGGATATATCTGCGGATTTGAGGCAAATAGCTCTTATTATTATTTTAATAAAGGCGGGGCTTTCTCTTAACATTGAGGATCTTAAAAGGGTGGGGCGGCCTGCGGTAATGATGTCCTGTGTGCCCGCCGGCTGTGAAATACTTGCTTTTGTAATTTTTGCGCCTTATATATTCGGCATAAGCAGAATAGAAGGGGCTGTTATGGGTGCAGTCCTTGCTGCCGTATCCCCCGCAGTTGTTGTGCCCAGAATGGTAAAATTAACGGAAAGCAAATGGGGAACGGGGAAAAGCATACCTCAGCTTATAATGGCAGGGGCTTCCTGTGATGATATTTTTGTTATAGTTTTGTTTTCCACATTTGTAAATATGGCACAGGGAGGAAGAGCTCAAATTGTGGATATTGTAAGTATTCCCGTGTCAATAGTGACGGGAATATTAATAGGCGGTGCTGCGGGATATATTTTAAGTGTGTTTTTTGAAAGGGCATATTTACATAACAGCTATGTAAGAAACAGCACAAAGGTGATCATTGTGTTAAGTATTGCATTTTTACTTGTGGCAGGTGAAAATTACATTAAGACTGTTGTGCCTGTTTCGGGGCTTATAGGAGTTGTGAGTATGGCTTGTGTGCTTAAAATAAAAAGCACGGATTTTGTGTCAAAAAGGCTTTCGCAAAAGTTTGGCAAGCTGTGGATAGGAGCGGAGGTAATGCTTTTTGTCCTTGTAGGCGCCGCTGTTGATATAAGATACAGCATTAAGGGCGGCGGAGGAGCAGTGTTAATGATATTTACGGCTCTTATTTTCAGAGCCGTGGGAGTTTTAATATGTCTTTTAAAAACAAAATTAAACTTAAAGGAAAGAATTTTTTGCGTTATTGCCTATATGCCAAAGGCTACGGTGCAGGCGGCTATAGGGTCCGTGCCTTTGGCTTTGGGATTAGATTGCGGTCAAACAGTGCTTTCTGTTGCAGTGACGGCAATACTTGTTACGGCGCCTTTGGGGGCTTTGGGTATTGATGCAAGCTATAAAAGGCTCCTTAAAAGGGAGGAGTAGGAGCAATGACTTTAAGGGTCGTTTTGTGAGAGCTTTATATTTGGGACAGCTCGGAGTAAAGCTGTTTTTGTTCTCTGACAACAAGAATAACGGAAAGTATCAATGCCAATGCATCACTGACGGGCTGTGCAAAGAAAATGCCGTTAATATCCCCAAATATTGGAAAAATATAAATAAATGGTATAAGGAACAGAATTTGCCTTAAAAATGTAATTAAAATTGAAGGAACGGGTTTTGCAATTGACTGAAAAAATGTTGTCACAAGCATTACAAAGCCTAATATGGGGGTGATGCAAAAATTGGTTCGCAATCCCATAACTCCAAGCTCAAGCATTTCTTCGGAAGCACCAAAGGACAATAAAATTGCTTTTGGAAAGAGCATAACTATGAGCCAGATAATACAGGTAATGCCTACGGAAAAAGCGGAAGCCTGATATAGTGTTGACATAACTCTTTTGTATTTTCCCGCTCCAAAGTTGTTGCCGACAATAGGCTGAATACCCTGACTGATACCGCTTGCGGGCATTATTACAAAGGTCATAATACTTGCAACAACAGCGTATACACTGATTGCGGTATCACCGCCGTATTTTCCTAATTGACTGTTGTAAACAAGGCTTATAAGCCCCATAGCCATTTGTGCTATCCAAAAAGCAAAGCCGCAGGTAATGATTTTTTTTGAAAGAGCCATATTAAATGAAAATGTTTCTTTTTTTATCTCAACCTTAGTACAGCCCTTCAAAACAAGGTATGCGCCGAAAAGTGCGGAAAAAATTTGTCCTATTACTGTTGCCCAAGCGGCACCTGTAACACCAAGATCCAAAACAGCCACAAACACAGCGTCAAGTATAATATTTGTTACGGCTCCTATACCTGTGACACACATACCGAGAACGGGCTTTCCCGAAACACGTACAAAATCGCAAAAGACCTGTGTAAGCCCTTGAAAAAGACAGCCTAATGCAACGATCCTGTAATATTCAAAGGCATAATCATATGCTGTGTCGGTCACTCCAAACATATAGAGTATGAAATAAACTCAAGGTTTGGCATTGTGGAATTTAAATTGTTTGACAATTACATAAACGGCAGCTATGCAGAGTGCTGTGAGGCAAAGGTGAAGGGTGTGCCTTTCAGAGATCTGAACAGTGCAATGAAAATAAATGCGGGACTTGACATAATAAGGACTTTGCAAAATTATTATGACACATATGTGCCTGTGTTTGTTGACAACAGTGAAAGCATAAACAATATAGGTGAAATAAAATCACAGCTTATATGCTTAAGGGTGACAAATGACGATGAAATAAAAATTATATAAGAGGGTGATATGCCGTGGCTTTAAATAAAAAGGGAATTGATTACTATCCAAGAGATGTGGGAATGATGAGGGACAGGAAATTTAACAGGCTGCGCCAAAAATTCGGATATATTGTGTATGTTATATATGACGTATTGCTTGAAATGATTTACGGGGACAAGGGGTATTATCTTATTTATAATGAAAATACAAAGGACGAGGTTATTTGGGAACTTCAGGATTATTGCAGAGGAAAATACGGAGTTG
>JAUNPM010000146.1 GCA_030536675.1 Clostridia bacterium
GCAGGTCTGTATCCTTTAAAAGGTCTTACTATTGACATATGATCACCTTCTTTACTTTATTTATAACAAAGAGAGCATTGCTTTTAACAACACCCTCTTAACATTACATATTTTTAACAATATCATCTGCAACAGCTGATATTTCTTCAATACTCTTATTTAAATTGCCAAACTTAACGTCTACACTATCTCCGTCAAATCTTGGTATTATATGGATATGGAAGTGAAAAACAGTTTGTCCTGCCGCAATTCCGTTATTTTGAAGTATATTTACTCCGTCACAGTCTGTTGCTTTTTTAACGGCAGCAGCTATTTTTTTGGCAATTGCAAAGCCCTCTTTAACAAGCTCCTCCGGCATATCAATTATGTTTTCATAATGATTTTTGCACACAACAAGACAATGACCTATATTGGCAGGATTTACGTCCAATATTACTTTAAAATCATTGTTTTCAAATATAACCGTTGATTTAATATCTCCCTTTGCAATTTTACAAAATATACAATCCATAATTTTCCTCCTTTATTAAGCACATTCTTCATCTTCAAAAAATCTCTTATGCCATATAAGGAACATATAAACAGTCCAAACCTTACGGCTGTAATCTCCCTTTCCCTGTCTGTGGTCATCAAGATATTTCATTATTTTATCTGTATTAAAATACTTAGCAGCAGCATCGGAAGTAAATGCCTCTTTAATAATATTATAATACTTGTCCTCTTTAAGCCATACCCTTATAGGTACGGGGAATCCTAACTTTTTCTTTATTGCAGTAGCCTCAGGCAAATACTTTTTACTTGCCATTCTGAAAGCGTATTTTGTCGCTCTTCTGTTTACTCTGTAATCAGTAGGCAGCTTTCTTGCCACATTGAATACTTCCTTGTCAAGGAAAGGTACTCTTACCTCAAGAGAATTAGCCATACTCATTTTATCTGCTTTAAGTAAAATATCCCCCACCATCCACAAATTAAGATCAATAAACTGCATTTTTGTTACATCATCAAGCTCTTTGCAAAAGTCATAGTAGGGCTTTGTGATTTCTTTGTGGTCATATTTACCAATTGGTTCTTTAAGTATTTCTTCTCTTTCTTTTTTACTGAACATCTGATTGCCGTTACCGTAAAATCTCTCTTCAACATCAAGAGCAGCACGTCTGAAATAATTTTTTCCCTTAAAGTTAAATGGAATAGCCCCCGTGATTTTAGCAAGAGCCTTTCTCAAAGGCTTAGGAAATATTTTCATTGGAGCCAAAGCCATAGGCTCCTCATATATATTATATCCGCCGAAAAACTCATCTGCACCCTCTCCCGAAAGAGCAACCTTAACTTTTTCTCTTGCCAGCTTACTTACAAAATAAAGAGCCACGGCACTTGGGTCTGCAAGAGGCTCGTCCATATGATACTGAACCTTTGGAAGACTTTCCCAATACTCATCGGTAGATATGATCTTAGAATTGCTTTCTATTCCAACATATTTTGAAAGCTCCTCTGCATATCCTATTTCATTGTATTTTTCATAATCAAAGCCTACGGTAAAGGTTTTTCCGCTTTCCTTGTCCATACCGTTTCTGAACGTTGCCGCAACAAAACTTGAATCCACACCGCTTGATAAGAATGAACCAACCTCAACATCACTTACAACAGTATGCATACCTACAGATTCAAGCATAACATCTTCAACGTCCTGAATAGCGTCCTGCAATTTTTTGCCGTTTACGGGATCTGCAACAATATCCTTTTCAGGCTCAAACTTAGGCTGCCAATATCTCTTTATTGTAAGCTCTCCGTTTTCATAGACCAAATAATGAGCAGGCTTTAATTTATACACACCCTTAAAAAAGGTTTCATCAAGTACCGAATACTGAAAAGTAAGATAATTTTCAAGAGCAAGAGTATTGACCTCTTTTTTAAACTTAGGATAAGGCAAAAAGCTCTTTATTTCGGAACCGAATAAAAGCTCACCGTCAACCTGTGTATAATAATAAGGCTTAATACCAAAAAAATCTCTTGCGGCAAAAAGCTTCTTTTTCTTCATATCATATATGGTAAAAGCAAACATACCTCTTAAATCATTGAGCATATCCTCGCCCTTTTCCTCATAAAGATGCACCAGGACCTCTGTATCTGCGTGAGTATAAAATTTATGTCCTTTAATAACCAGATCCTCTTTTAAGCTCTGATAATTATATATCTCACCGTTAAATACAATTACAACAGTCCTATCCTCATTATAAATAGGCTGTGAACCGTCCTCAAGACCTATAATACTAAGACGTCTGAAACCAAATGTCACTTCTTCATCGGAATGTATACCTCCGCTGTCAGGACCTCTGTGTACAATTCGATTCATCATATTTTCAATTACCTGTTCTCTATTTTCAAGGTTTCCTGTAAAACCGCAAAAACCGCACATATCTTTCGCCTCCATATATAATTAACTATAGTATACTATAAAACACCATATTATTCAAGCCGACATTTTAGCTCTGCCACTATGATTTAGATCTAAACTCTGTACAATTCATCACTGCCGGGCTCTTCAAGCTCATATCTTTTTCCATTTTCAACAACAAACTTTCCCTTTTCCGTCATTTTACCTATTTCCGTAGCCTTAATGCCCGCATCCTCAAGAGCCCTTATCATTTCATTTCCGTTATGGCATATTATAAGCATTGAACCGCTTGATATAAGTCTTAAAGGATCAACTCCAAGCTCACCGCATATAATTTTTGTTTCCTCACAAACAGGTATTTTATCTGCATATATTTCTATACCAAGTCCTGCGCAGTCGGCAGCCTCCCAGCAGGCGCCTAATATGCCGCCCTCCGTAACATCGTGCATTGCGTGAGCACCAAGCATTGCACCAATTTTGCCCTCTTTTATTACTGAAATATCTTCACTTAAGCGCCCTGCCTTTTCAATTACGCTTTTGCTTACATTTTTAAGTTTTTCCTTTTTGTCGTGGGCAAATATGGCAGTACCCTCCATAGCCGCATATTTTGTCATTATAACGCTGTCACCGATTTTTCCGCCTCCCGACGGTATCAGTTTTTTTGTTTTGCCTATGACCGTACAGCTTAAAACAGGTTTATTTACAGCGTCAGTTATTTCAGTGTGTCCTCCCAATATAACAACATTGACCTTTTCAGCCTCTCTGTACAGATCCATTACGGTTTTTGAAATTTCATTTTCGGTTATTTCGGGAGGAAAAAGTGCCGTTACCATTATGCCTATAGGCTCTCCTCCGCTTGAGGCAATATCGTTTGTGTTTATATGTATTGCCAGCTTTCCTATATCCTCAACAGCTCCCGTAATGGGATCTGTTGAAAGCAGACAAATATTATCCCCCATATCAACGGCGGCGCAGTCTTCGCCTATAGACGGTTTTAACAATACTTCCTTTCTGTCGACACTGTGCCCGTTAATAGGTTCTAAAACAATTTTATTAAGCAGACTGTTAGGCAGCTTACCTGTTTTCATATTATTATCCTCTTTCCTATGTCTATATATCCGTATTTTTTTAATTTAAGAAGCTTTGCAGGGTTTTCAGCAGCCATTTTAACGGCTTTTTCGTATCCCGTTATTTCAGCCATATTTTCTACCGCTTTCTTCATTGTCAGCACGCTTCCCGCCAGAGTGCCGTTTTCATCTTTCACAAAGCCATTATAAGCCGTAACCCTTTTACCGCAAAAAACATAACTTCCATTTTCAGAGCCCATTGCCTCCATAGCGTCAGTAATAAGTATTATCTTATCGGCTCTTAATTTTGCCGTCAGCTCAATACAGGGCTTTGATATATGCACATTATCGCATATGAGCTCCGTATATTTTTCGCTCATAAGTCCTGCTCCCACTGTTCCTATTTCCCTGTGATGCAAAGGTGACATTGCATTAAAAAGATGAGTATATGAGCTTGCACCCGCCTTTTCCATACTCCTGCACTCTTCATATGCAGCATTGCTGTGACCTATTGACACAAGATCACCGTTTTCCGTCACATATTTACAAAATTCCTCCGCCCCCTTGCAATCGGGAGCAATTGTAAATCTTATTTTTAAATCACCCATTATTTCTTTTAAATCCTCATACAGCTTAAATTCACAATCGGTAATATATTTTTCTTCCATTATTCCCTTGTATTTTTTTGAAATAAAAGGTCCTTCAATATGTATACCCAATATTTCGGCATATTCTTTATTTCCATTCTCCGACTGTTTTAGAGCGGCGGTTTTCACCCTTTCTCCGCACTTTAATATTTCATCATAGGACTTTGCAACTGTTGAAGGCAAATAAGCTCCAACATTATCCTTATAAAGTCTTTTGCTTAAATACATAATTTCACTGCTTTCGACACTCATTATATCAACACCGAAACCACCGTGAATGTGTATATCCACAAAAGGAGGTATGACAGCTTTACTAAAACAGCCCGTAGCTTCTTTTTCACATATTTCCGTTACAATATCCCCTTGAGTTTTAATATCGCCTTTTACAAATACATAATTTTTATTTAAAAATATAATATCTCTGTAAAGCATTTTATCCACCACTGCAAATTTATTAATGGATTTATTATATCACGAATATAAATATATTTAAAG
>JAUNPM010000147.1 GCA_030536675.1 Clostridia bacterium
AAAGTATTGAGATCAAAATTGAATTTTCTCCATCTCAAATAGCCAATATAACAATACATCCCATAATTATAGGAAACAGCCTTGACGTTGCCTATGAGCTGCTTCACCAAATGGGACTTATGTTCATTTTTTCATTACTAGAGATCATACTTGGCATTTTGCTTATTATTATAGCTGTTTCCGTTATGATTTTTGAGCCGCAGGGGCGCATAATTTTATGGCTTGGAGCCTTCTCCCTTGCAACCGGTATGTGGGCATTCGGCGAATGTAACATTACCTTACTTATTATTAAAAACCCTGCTCTTCTCTATTTGCTTGCCTTTATAGGGCTGTTTACACTTTCCATACCCATTTTGTACTTTTCTATGTACAGCGTTGATTTTAAAAACAAAAAAATAGTGTCAGCCATAGCTGTTTTTATGACCATTGCTTCATCGGCGGCGCTCCTCCTACAGCTTTTGGGAATTGTCCCCCTTTTCATAAGCAAATATTTTATACACGTACTGACGCCTCTTATTCTTTTGATTTTAACCTTTTTAACATTATGTGAATATTGGCATTATAAAAATATAAGGGCAAAGAGATTTTTGCTCCCCATTACAATACTGGCACTTTCCGCCCTTACGGAAGTATTTAATTATCAAATTAAATTTACTTATATGTTTTCTTCTCTGTTTCAGCTGGGTGTATTGTTTTTTATAATATTCTCCTGCATTACAAGCGGATTATATATAAAAGATGCAATTTATGCAAGCCGCCGTCAAAAGCAGCTTACCCACGAAATGAAGCTTATGGAGATCCAAATAGAAGAACAGCAAAAGCGCTCTCTTATTATAGCAGAAACAGCCAAGCAGACAAAACAGCAGCAGCACGACCTTCGCCACCAATTAACGGCAATTAAGGCAATGGCAAATAAAGACAGTAAGGAGCTTTGCGGCTACATTGACACCTTGATACAAAATATACCAGATTTAGCCAACACATACTGCAATAACACTGCGGTCAATGCCATTGTTTCACGCTATGCTTATATTTGCAAGGAAAACGGTATAGACTTCAGCGCCAATATTGTTTTGCCCTCCCAAAACAAAGCCATTGACAACAACAGCCTTTGCGTAATATTCGGCAATTTGTTGGAAAATGCCTCAGAAGCCTGCAAACGCATTGAACAGGGACATAAATTTATTAAATTAAAAAGCAGTATTCAATATGACATTTTAACAATAACAATGGATAACAGCTTTAACGGAGAAGTAAAGTCCGAAAATGGAAAATTTCTTTCAAGCAAGCGCAATGACTACGGCATAGGTCTTTCCTCAATACAGTCAATATGCATAAAACATAACGGAAATGCCCGCTTTGAATATGAGGGGAATATTTTTCACTCCTCCCTTTATGTAAAAATACAGTAAATTTTTATTAGATTTTAAATAAAAGTCTTGCTTTTAAGTTAAATATGCCTTACAATAGAAATGTAACTGTAAAAGTTATGATATTTTATTAAAATATAACAGTATTTAAGTCTAAAACAAATTTAATATATAAGTTCACAATAAGTCATATAAATTTTTAACAGCATATATGTGACTTTGTTTACGGAGGTTATTTAATGAAAAAATTTTTATTTAACTTTATATTATGCTCTGTATTTACTTTTGCTTTCTGCGCAAGCGTATATGCAAGCTCTTCAATAAGCATAACTAAGGCTGAACAAAATGCCAATGGTGCCGTTGAAGTTGAGTGCAGTATCCAAAATGCGGAGCAGGGTCAAAATATTACGGTTTTATCAACTTCCCTTGACGATGAAACCTATGTGACTGATTTGACATATATTGATCAGTTTATACCTGAAATTTCATCAGGCAATACATTTACATTTAATTTTCAGCTTGCTGACTGGACTGATACAGTTAAGGCATATATTGTTAAAGTAGGCGGAGATAATATCGATACTCCCGATACTAAAATTATTGCTTTTTATGACGGCAGTACAATTTTAGCAGGTGATGTAAACAGAGATGGTAAGGTTGATAATGCCGATGCGGCAATGCTTTTAAAATATATAAGCAGTATAGGCGAATTAACTCCTACACAAATTGCCATGTCAGATTATGATTCTGACTGTGAATTGGGCTTAGACGACGTAGTTTTAATAATGCAAAACAGCCAAAATTAATGTAATTTCAAAAAAACTATTAATTTATTCCTTAGGGCTGTTACAAACACAACGATTTATGTTGAGCTTGTAACAGCCCTTTTTTGTTTACTTGTTTTCAACACAAAAGGAGCTGCTCCATTGATTTGGCAAATTTTCACATTAAGTTCTATTTGCACTATTATCAAGAAGGACTGCTTTTATGCTGTTTACACAATTTTTTATATATCAATGCTTTTCAAGTAAAAAGTCTATTATATTTATATTTTTAATACCATTGAAATCTTTAATATGGGGCCTATCCATTGTCAATATAACCTTACTATATTATTATATAAAATAATTAATTCCATCAATAGAAATATCGGGAGCTATTTCAGTAAGGACATTTTTTATAGCTATATTGCTCTTTATTTTTTTGCAAATTTATTATTTGCTCTATTGCATTATGACAATAATAAAAGTATAATAAACATATAAATTGTCAAAATCTAATATATTTATCTTAAAAGAATGAATTTATGACACATAATATGATAAAATATAAATAAAAATATATACATAGGAGAAGTATTTATGAACAAACAACAATTAGCATCTAAAATATGGGAGTCTGCAAATAAAATGCGTTCCAAAATTGAAGCAAATGAATACAAAGACTATATTCTCGGTTTTATTTTTTATAAGTTTCTTTCTGACAAAGAATTAAAATATCTAAAGGAGGATCTGGAATATGAAGATGAAGATTTAGATACTGTTACGGAAGAGGACGAAGAAATTGTTGAAAATGTGAGAAAGAATTTAGGTTATTTTATATCTTATGAAAATTTGTTTTCAACTTGGTTAAACAAAGGAATAGATTTTAACGTAGCTGATGTTCGTGATGCATTATCGGCATTTAGTCGTCTTATAAATCCATCGTATAAAAATGTATTTGATAAAGTTTTTGATACACTGCATACAGGCTTATCAAAACTTGGTGATAGCTCTGCATCTCAAACAAAGGCTATAAGTGACTTACTTAATCTTATAAAAGATATTCCTATGGACGGCAAGCAAGACTATGATGTGCTTGGTTTTATATACGAATATCTTATTTCAAATTTTGCAGCAAATGCAGGAAAAAAAGCAGGAGAGTTTTATACTCCTCACGAGGTTTCACTGCTTATGAGCGAAATAGTTGCACAGCATTTAAAAGATAATATATGACCCTACAAGTGGATCAGGATCACTGCTTATAAACATTGGACAGTCTGTTGCTAAATATACGGGTGATAGCAAAAAGATAAAATATTATGCACAGGAATTAAGAGAAAACACTTACAATCTTACACGAATGAATCTTGTTATGCGTGGTATTCTTCCGTCAAATATCGTTACAAGAAATGCCGACACCCTTGAAGAGGATTGGCCTTTCTTTGAAGAAAATGATCCAACAACTTATGAGCCACTTTTTGTTGACGCTGTTGTGTCAAATCCTCCCTATTCACAAAATTGGAATCCTAGCGGCAAAGAGAATGATGACAGATACAAGCGTTTTGGTTTAGCTCCTAAGAGTAAGGCGGATTATGCTTTTTTACTGCACGATTTGTTTCATATTAAGCAAGATGGAATAATGACCATTGTACTTCCCCACGGTGTATTATTCAGAGGCGGAGAGGAAGGTACTATAAGAAAAAATCTTATTGAAAATAATCATATAGATACAATTATTGGTTTGCCGGCGAATATATTCTTTGGTACAGGTATACCTACAATAATTATGGTTTTAAAACAAAAGCGTGAAAATACAGATGTGCTTATAATAGATGCATCAAAAGGCTTTGAAAAGGTTGGCAAAAACAACAGACTTAGAGCTTGTGATATAAAGAAAATAGCTGATACCGTTGAAAAAAGATGTACTATTGATAAATATTCACGCAAGGTCACTCGTAACGAAATTCGTGCTAATGATTATAATCTTAATATACCAAGGTATGTTGACTCGTCAGAAAAACCTGAAAGTTGGGATATTTATGCATCTATGTTTGGAGGTATACCTGAAACGGAGCTTGCGGAACTTAAAGCATATTGGCAGGCATTTCCAAATCTGAAAGCTGATTTATTTAAGAGTGATAATGGTGCATATTATGATGTATGCACAGATGATATTAAGGCTACTGTCAAAGCACATATAGATATAAGTACATTTACAAATAGTTACATATCTTCCTTTGGTGGCTTTGATGAATGGCTGAAAAAAGAGTTATTTGACAATATGACATCTATAAACATTTCAAAGGAAGAATCTATTTTAAGCGAAGAAATATTTACACGTTTAGAAAATATGCCATTAGTAGATGTTTATGAGGCTTATCAGATACTTGACAATGATTGGCAGAATATTTCAGTTGATCTTGAAATCATACAATCAGAGGGATTTGAAGCTACAAAACAGGTAGACCCT